>CAYNRD010000141.1:0-6108 GCA_964399515.1 uncultured Mycobacteriaceae bacterium
CGCAAGAAGTTCAAGGCCACCGACACCGACTTTCCGCAAATCGAGACTCTCTACGGCGTCGGCTACCGGTATAAGGAATAGGCGCACGGTCCCAGCATCCGTGGCCGGGGCCGGCCGCACCCGTGTCGAGCCTGGTTGAGCCGCCGTGACCCAGAACCTTGCCTCAGCGGCGTCCCTGCCGGCCCCGGCCGGCCGCGCCGCACCCGACCGGACCGTGGACGTCACCCCCCGCGCCCGCAAGCGGCGGCGCCTGTCACCGCTGACCATCCGCGTGATGCTGGTCAACGCCTTCGCGCTGGTCATTCTGATGGGCGGGGTTCTGGTGCTCGACCAGCTTGAGGAAAACCTGATCGAAGCCGAACTGAACGAGGCCTTCGACGAAGCCCGGATCCTGGCCGCGGCGGTGAACGAGGGGGCGATCGACCATGACACCACCGGCACGGTGATCCGCAGCCTGGACCATGTCCGGGCCCGGCGGATCCTGCGGGAGCTGTATGAGATCACCGACACCCGCCTGAAGCTGATCGCGCCAAGCGGCGAGGTGATCGCCGATTCCCGGCTGATCGGCGGGCCGGAAGCGGGCCGCACGGTGGAGGTGGTGCCGTTGCCGCCCCTGGACGCCCGGGACAGCATGATCCGCCAGGGGTTCGACTGGCTGTATGATGAGGTCCTGGGCCTGTTGCCCCAGCGCAAGACCTGGCCGATCTACGACCGCGGCCCGGAAGACCCGATCCTGGACCTGTCCACGGTCAACCAGGCCAGCCTGGGCATGGTCGGCCGGCAGATCTGGCGCCGGGCCGACGGCCGGGCCCTGGTCATCGACGTGGCGGTGCCGATCCAGCCGCTGCGGGAAATCATGGCGATCCTGCTGGTCACCACGGAAACCACGGAGGTGTCCGACGCGCTGCAGGCCATGCGCGAGGGCGTGCTGCTGGTCTTCGCCGGAACCGCGGCGATCACCCTGTTGATGGCGTTTTTCCTGTCCCTGACCATCACGCGGCCGATCCTGAAACTGGCCGCCGCGGCCGAGGCGGTGCGCACCGGCATGGACCGCGACATCCCGATCCCCGATTTGTCCAACCGCCGCGATGAAATCGGCGACCTGTCGGCGGCCATGCGCGACATGACCCAGGCCCTGCACGGCCGGATGGACGCGATCGAGCGCTTCGCGGCCGATGTCGCCCATGAGATCAAGAACCCGCTGACCTCCCTGCGCAGTGCGGTCGAGACCACGGCGCGGATCGAGGACCCGGAAAAGCGCCAACGGCTGTTGTCGATCATCCAGGACGATGTCGGCCGCCTGGACCGGCTGATCTCCGACATCTCCGACGCGTCCCGGGTGGATGCGGAAATGTCCCGGGCCGAGCGGGAGCGGGTCGATGTGCGGGTGATGCTGGAAAAGCTGGCGGAGCTTTATACCACCACCCGGTGCGAGGATGATGACGTGGCGGTCGATCTGAAAATCGCCGGCGATGGCCCGTTCCGGATCCAGGGCATCGAGGACCGGCTGGTCCAGGTGGTCCGCAACCTGATCTCCAACGCCACCGGCTTTTCGCCCAAGGGCGGCGTGATTGGGATCGGGCTGGCGCGGCTGGGCGGACGGGTGATGATCACGGTCAGCGATCAGGGGCCGGGCATCCCGCCCGCCAAGCTGCGGGACATCTTCAACCGCTTTTACACGGAACGGCCCACGGGGGAGAAGTTCGGCACCCATTCCGGCCTGGGCCTGTCCATCTCCAAGCAGATCATCGATGCCCACCGCGGCCGGATCTTCGCCGAAAACATCACCGACTACAGCGGTGCCGTGCACGGCGCCCGCTTCACCATCGAACTGCCGGCCGAACCGGCATGAAGCCGGGACCACCGCCCGGCGGCCCAGCCAATCTCCACGCCACCTGCGTCGCCATTGGCCCGGCCGGGATCCTGATCCAGGGGCCATCGGGCAGCGGCAAGTCGTCCCTGGCCTTGATGCTGATCGATGGCGGCGCCCGCCTGGTGGCCGATGACCAGGTTTGGGTAACGGCGCGGGACGGCCGCCTGGCCGCCCGGCCACCGCCGGAGATCGCCGGCCGGATCGAACTGCGCGGCTTTGGGCTGATCCCGCTGCCCCACGCCCCCGAAGCCCAGTTGGACCTGGCCGTGACCCTGCATCCCGGAACCGGCCCGCTGCCCGACCGCCTGCCAGAGCGGACCGATTGCACGCTGCTGGGGGTCCGGTTGCGGCGCTTGGACCTGGTCTCCGGCGATCCCGCCGCGGCGGCGAAAATCCGGCTGATGCTGACGGTGCCGCCGTTCTGTGGTTGAGCGTGGCGGCGCGGCACGGTATCGGACACCGCATCTGCTCCATCGGAAGTGGCTTGGATGGCTGAAACGGAGGCCCACACCCAGGACGGCCCCGATCCGGACCCGGACGGGGTTGGGACGGCCGGCAAGCGGGTGGTGCTGGTCACCGGGCTTTCGGGTGCGGGCATGTCCACCACCCTTAAGGCCTTGGAAGACCTGGGCTATGACGCCATCGACAACCTGCCGCTGGCCATCATACCGGTCTTGATCGACCGGCTGACGCCGGATACGGGCGCCTTGGCCCTGGGCATCGACACGCGGACCCGGGATTTCACCCCCGATGGCCTGGCGGCCGCCCTGGACGATCTGCGCGGCCGGCCGGGTCTGGCGGTCGATCTGATCTTCCTGGATTGCGATGCCGACACGCTGTTGCGGCGGTTCAGCGAAACCCGGCGCCGCCATCCCCTGGCGATCGACCGCCCGGTCGCCGACGGCATCGAACATGAGCGGGCCCTGTTGGGGCCGGTCCGGGACAGCGCCGATACGGTCATCGACACCTCCCGGTTCGCCGTGCACGACTTCCGCGCCCTGGTCGCCGAGCGGTACCGGCTGGAGCACCAGCCCGGCCTGTACATCCAGGTGCTGAGCTTTTCCTACAAGCGCGGCCTGCCCCGGGAAGCGGATCTGGTGTTCGATGTGCGGTTCCTGACCAACCCCCATTGGGACCCGGACTTGCGCGCGCTGGACGGCCGGGACGCACCCGTGCAGGCCGCGATCCGGCGCGACCCCGATTTCGACAGCTTCTTCGGCCGGTTGCGGGGGTTCATCCTGCCGCTGGTGCCCCGCTACACCCAGGAGGGCAAGCGCTACCTCACCCTGGCCCTGGGCTGCACCGGCGGCCGGCACCGCTCGGTCTATCTGGCAGAACGGCTGCATGCTTGCCTGACCGAACGGGGCCTGCGCGCGGGCCTGCGCCACCGGGACCTGGGCTGACTCCGGCCGACGCCGCCCTTCCCACCCGTGCCGCAATCGTATTACCGTCCGCCAACGGGTGCGCGTGCAAGCAGCGCCCGAGCAAGAAGACCCCGACCCGGAGGCCCCATCCCCAATGCCCAGCGCCAGCGGTGCCCAGCCCTTGATCGGCATGGTCCTGGTCACCCATGGCCATCTGGCCGATGAGTTCGTGGTCGTCCTGGGCCGCCTGGTCGGCCCCCAGGACCGGATCGAGACCGTCTGCATCGGCCCCGACGATGATATGGAGGACCGGCGCACCGAAATCCTGGCCAAGGTCGGCGCCGTGGACTCCGGCAAGGGCGTGGTGCTGCTGACCGACATGTTCGGCGGCACACCGTCCAACCTGGCCATCTCGATCATGGAAAAGGCCAATGTGGAGGTGATCGCCGGCATCAACCTGGCGATGCTGACCCATCTGGCCGCGCTTCGGGCCGGGGCCAAGCTGACCCAGGCCGTGGCCGGCGCCCAGGACGCCGGCGTGCGCAGCATCGCCAGCACCGTGCCCGGCGCCGCCCCGGCCGACGGCCCGCCGGCCAACCCGGCGCCGGTGATCCTGGCGTCCCGCGGCCGGCTGGGGGAGGAGTTCCTGGCTGCCTTGCAGCATGTGGTCGGCGATCAGACCGCCATGTCGACCGTCACCGTGGACGGTGGCGACGGGGATGCGGACCGGGTGCTGGCGGCCTTGGACAGTGCCGCGGGCGGGCGCGGTGCCGCGATCCTGGTCACGGACGCGCCGGACAGCCTGGACAGCGCCCTGCTGGGCCGGCTGGCCGCCAGCCGTCCGGTGGAAATCCTGTCGGGCATGAACCTGCCGATGTTGATCAAGCTGGCCCAGGCACGGGCCGGCGAGCCGCCATCGGCCGCCGTCGCCCAGGCCCGGGACGCGGGCATGAAGTACATTAACGTCGCCTCGACCCTGTTGCGTGAAACGCCCTGACCATGGCGCCGCCGGACCAGTCCGCCCCCGCCCGTTCGGTCACGGTCGAAATCCTCAACCGGCGGGGCCTGCACGCCCGGGCGGCGGCGAAGTTCGTCAAGACCGCCGGCCGGCACGGCGCCGACATCTGGGTGGAGCGGAACGGGGTCCGGGTCGCCGGCCGGTCGATCATGGGCTTGATGATGCTGGCGGCGGGGCCGGGCTCGGCGATCACCATCCATGCGGAGGGGCCTGGGGCGGACGCCGCCTTGGCGGATCTGGCCGCCCTGATCGGCCGAAAGTTCGATGAGGACTGAACAGCGGATCGCCGGCCTGGGCGTGTCGGCCGGCATCGCCATTGGCCCGGCGGTGGTGCTGGAAACCGGCTTCGCCCGCGTTCCCCAGAAATTGTTGCCGCCCGAGGCGGTCGAGGTGGAGATCGAACGGCTGGCCCAGGCGCTGGCCAAGGCCAAGCGGCAACTGACCAAGCTGATCACCAAGTCCCAATCCCTGCCCGAACAGGCGGCGGCGGACATCGGCGGCCTGATGGAGGCCCATTTGGGGATCCTGTCCGGCGCCCGGTTCGGCACCGGCATCGAGGCCCGCATCCGCGAGCATCGCCTGAACGCCGAATATGCCGTCCAACAGGAGATCGCCGGCCTGACTCAGCTGTTCGAATCCATGGACGACCCCTACATGGCAGCACGGGTGCAGGACATCCGGGATGTGGGCGCCCGGATCATCCGCAACCTGGTCAAGAAGACCTATCGGGCGTTTTCGGACCTGGTGCCCGGCAGCATCCTGTTGGCTGAGGAAATCACCCCCGCCGATACCGCCCTGATGGACCCAAGCCGGATTGGCGGGTTCGCCTCGGTCCTGGGCGGGGCGGCCGGCCACACCGCGATCATGGCCCGGTCCCTGGGCCTGCCGGCGGTGGTGGGTGCCACGGGCCTGCTGGCGGGTGTCGCCTCGGGGCGGACGGTGATCGTCAACGGGCTGGACGGCACGGTGGTGATCGACCCAGGCCCGGAAACCCTGGCCGAATACCAGGACCGGCAAGCGGCCCTGAACGCCGACCGGGTCCGGCTGCGGCACCTGATCGGTCGGCCGGCCCACAGCCGGGACGGGGTGGTGTTCTCCCTGCAGGTCAATCTGGACATGGCGACGGAGGTGGGGGCGGCGATCGGCGTCGGCGCCGATGGGATCGGCCTCCTGCGCACCGAATTCCTGTACATGAACCGGGACGACCTACCCGACGAGGAGGAGCAATTCGCCCATCTGCGGGAAATCGTCGCCGGCATGGAGGGGCGGCCGGTCACCATCCGGACCATGGATATTGGGGCGGAAAAGGTCGCCTCGGCCCTCAAGCCCCATTTCGCCGACGTCATGAACCCGGCTTTGGGCCTGCGGGCCATTCGCCTGTCGCTGAGGGAGACCGGGCTGATGCGCGCGCAACTGGGCGCCATGCTGCGCGCCGGCGCCTATGGGCCGATCCGGATCCTGTTGCCCATGGTCATCTCCCCGGAGGAGGTGCACGCCGCCCGGAGCGTGCTGGCGGAAACCCATCGTGACCTGCGGGCCCGCGGCCTTGCCCAGGCCGACCACCCGCCGCCCTTGGGCGTGATGATCGAAGTGCCGGCCGCCGCCGCCATCGCCGACGCCCTGGCGCGGGTGTCGGATTTCTTCGCGGTGGGGACCAACGACCTTGCAATGTACACCATGGCGGTGGATCGGGGCGATGATCAGGTGGCCGACCTGTACGACCCCATGCATCCGGCGGTGCTGCGTCTGATCGGCCAAACGGTCGATGCCGCCCTGCGGGCGGGCGTCCCGGTCAGCGTCTGCGGCGAGATGGCCGGCGGCCCGGCGGCGACCGTCGCTCAGGCGGCCCTTGG
>CAYNRD010000142.1:0-6070 GCA_964399515.1 uncultured Mycobacteriaceae bacterium
CGATCTGGACGATCTGGGCCAGCGCCTGGGCCGGATCGAGGTGGCCTACACCCGGGACAAGCGGCCGATCCGGGCCCGGGACCTGAAGGCCAGCGGGGCCATGGTGGTGCTGTTGAAGGATGCGCTGGCGCCCAACCTGGTCCAGACCCTGGATGGCAACCCGGCCTTCATCCATGGCGGGCCGTTCGCCAACATCGCCCATGGCTGCAACAGCGTCGTGGCCACCCGGGCCGGGCTGAAACTGGCCGATTACGTGGTGACCGAGGCCGGCTTCGGGGCCGATCTGGGGGCGGAGAAGTTCTTTAACATCAAATGCCACCAGGCCGGGCTGCGGCCGGATGCGGTGGCGGTGGTGGCCACCGTACGGGCGTTGAAGATGCATGGCGGCGTTGACAAGGCCGACCTGAAGACCCCCGACATCGCAGCGGTGACCCGGGGCCTGGCCAATCTGGGCCGGCACTTGGAGAATGTGGGCAAATTCGGCGTGCCGGCGGTGGTCGGCATCAACCGCTTTCTGACCGACACCGAGGAGGAGTTGGCGGCGATCCAAGCCTATTGCGCCGAACGGGGCGTGGAGGCGTTCGTCAACAGCCACTGGGCCGATGGCGGGGCCGGCATTGAGGCGATGGCGACCAGGATCGCCGAGCTTGCCGACGGCGGCAGTGCGGCGTACCGGCCGTTGTATCCGGACAGCCAGTCCCTGTTGGGGAAGATCGAGACCATCGCCCGGGAGATCTACCGCGCCGATGGGGTCGATGCTTCGGCCGCCGTCCGCCAGCGCCTGGCCGAGTTCGAGGCCGACGGCTTCGGCCACCTTCCGGTGTGCATGGCCAAGACCCAGTACAGCTTTTCCACCGACCCTGGCCTGAAGGGGGCGCCGGTCGGCTTCACCCTGCCGGTGCGGGACGTGCGGTTGAGCGCCGGTGCCGGCTTCGTGGTGGCGGTGTGCGGGGACATCATGACCATGCCCGGCCTGCCCCGCCACCCGGCCGCCGAGACCATCACCCTCAACCCCCAGGGCCGGATCGAGGGGCTGTTCTGACCGCTTTGGAAATGCGGACAGTCGGGCGATGTTGACCTGTTGACAACCGACACCCCGCCAAAACCCGCCAAGGCGCCTCCTCGTCGGGGTCAACCCTCGGGTTCCTTGCCGGGTTGGTAGTTCACATCCCAGTTGTAGTCGCGGTAGCGCACCCGTGTGTCGTCGGGCAGTTCGACCGGGGAATAGCGTTGGACATAGGCCAACACCGAGCCCGCCTCCCGCTCGAAGTCGAAATCGAAGAAGTCGATGATCTCGTTCAGGGTCACGCGGCCGCGCTCGGCGTCGTAGACCAGGTTGCGCGGCTCGTTGAAGAAGAACACGGCCGCCGCCTCCAGGTCCTCTTCCAAGGTGTCGGCCTTGAACGGCACGCGCGGTAGGATCGGGCAGTCGACCACCATGCAGTTCAGCGCGAAGTGCACCCGCGCCTCGTTCAGGGGCAGGATCCACTCCCGCTCCAAATCGTTGAGCGAGACCTCCTCCCCGCCGACGGTGACCTTCTGCCAGATGAAATACCGCACCAGCTTGAAGCCGCCCAGATTGTCCGGGAAGTCGTCCTCGATGATGGTGTGCATGCTGATGGCGTTGTAGGCGTTGATCCAATAGGCCAGCTCATGCTCCCGGGTTGGGAACAGGTCCGGGCGGTTGCGTGGCGAGATCGCCTGCACGAACGCCACCACCTGGTTCAGATCGTCCCGGTCTTCGGACATGCCGACGAAATCGATCCGGCCCTGGTCATCGACGAACGCCTGCAGCACCCGGCCATAGACCTCCATGATCGCATCGACATCGGCCGGGCTTTCGGCCTGGACGGTCTGGGCGCGGGCCAGCAAGGGTGCGGTGATCAGGCCGATGGCCAGGATCAGGGCCATGGCGATGGCATGCTTGGTCATGGGCTCTCTCCTTGGTTGGGGGCGGCGGCCAGCTTGGCCCGGGCCACCGGGGCCGTGTCCCGCTTGGCGGTGCCCTTGCGGGTCTTGCGGGACAGGGGCACGGCGCCGGGCGGCGTGCCATTGGGGTTGGTCGCGCGCTCTCCCGACAGCGGATGCCAAAGCCGCTGGCCCTGGTCTGTGTTCAGCGTCACCGGCTTCAGGATTTCCGCATCGCGGCGGGCGTTCATCAGGCACATGGGCAAGGCCCCGTCCCGGGTCATGGTCATGAAGATGCAGCCGTCGATCCGGTCCCGCTCCAGGGCCTTGGCATCCATGAAGTTGTGGATCATGAAACTGAGCTTGGCGATGCGGCCCCGGCCCCGGATCAGCCCGGGCCCCAAAGCGGCAAGGCGGCCCATGCCCCACAGGACCGCACGCGGGATCAGGCCCGGCCGGGCCATCAGCCACCGGCAGATCTGGCCGAAGGCCCGCAGCGGTCGGGACCGGTCCGGGTCTAAGCCGATCGAGCGCTCGAACATCTCCGCAATGAACCGCGCCTTGGCCGCAATCGGCACCGCCCGGCCGCCGCTGACCAGGGCGATGGCGTAGCGGTTGCAGGACCGGTGGCCGGGCTGGGGCGCGCCGAAATGCAACCCGCGCCCTAGGCCCTGCTCGATGCCGGCCTGGACCCGGTCCGGGCCCAAGCCGTCGCCCCGGCCGCCGGCGACACCCCGGCCGGTCTCGGCCTGGATCTGGAACGAGGCCAGATCGACCTCACCGGCGCGGGCGGCGAAGTACGCGGCCAGGCCGGGCAGCTCATGGATGTTGCCGTCAAAGATCGTGGTGTTGAAGAACACCGCCAACCCCAGCCCGCGGGTCCGGTTCAAGTAGTCGTCCCGCACGGCGTTCAGGGACATCTCGGTCGGGTAGCCTTTGCGCTCCTGGGTCAGGTCGACATGGAAGGCGACATCGGCCATCCCGGCCCGGGCCAACTCCGACAGCAGGTCGCGGCTGGCCTTGATGCCGTTGGTGAACAGCGAACAGCGCAGGCCCTTGGCCTTGATGCGCCGGACGATCGCGACCAGGTCAGCGCGCTTGCGCAAGGTCGGGTCGCCGCCGGTGATCTGAACATTGGTGCCCGGCCCCCAGATCCGGGCGATGGCGTCGATGCGGCGGAATATCTCCGACAGGGGCAGGTCCAGCACCGCCTCGGACGCCTCGGACAGATAACACAGCGTGCAATCCAGGTTGCAGCGCTGGGTGATCTCCAGCGCGACGCAGCCGACCGGCCAGCGCCGGCCCATGGCCTGGGTGCCGTGCCATTGGCCGGTGCGCTCCATGGCGGCCCGGGCGCGGGCCATGGCCTGGGCCCGGCCCTGGCAGGACCAGGCGGAGGGGTAGGCGGCGATCTCCGCCGCGGTCATCATCGCCGGGTCGCTGTCCGAAACATGGGTCCTGTCCTCGCCAAACGGCATGCGCGCCCTCCCTATCCGATGCCGGAGAAAATCCGGCAAAACCCGGTTGCGTTGCAACAGATCCAGGTCAGAAATGGCCGCCGCCATGACTGACCCATCGCCCGAGGACGCCGCACAGGCGCTGCATGCCCAAGTCCAGGACTATCTGGCCGAGGCGCGGGCGCGCATCCCCGGCTTCGTGGCCCGGCATTTCCGCCTGCGCGGCACCCTGGCCCTGCACCGGCGCGCCCTGGGCCCCGACATGCTGCGCGCCCAGGTCAACCTGCTGCTGGTGATCCCGGCGCTAGTGCAGAAGCTGATCGTGGTGATCTTGCGGCGGCTGCGGCTGCGGGCGGCCGCCGAGCGGCTGAACCGGCGGGAGCTGTTCCTGGAAACCGACGTGGCGCGGGAGCTGCGCTGGCTGGTGTTCACGGAGCTGTTGCACCTGCCGATCGACCAGGGGCACCGGTCGTCCAAAACCGACGCCCTGGCCGAACGCTTGGCCCGGGACCCCCACCTGCGCCCGTGGCTGGAACGGGCTCTGGAAACCTATTCGGGCGGCCGGGTGGCGGCGGCGGACATGACCAACGCCGCCCTGGCCGCGGCGGTGGGGGCGGCCCAGTTCCAAGCCCTGTCGCCGGGCAGCCTGTCGCTGGGGCCGTTGTTCGCGGGCCTGATCGCCCAGCAGATGGCGGTGGCCAGCTTCCCGCTTGGGGCCACCTTGGGCGGTGCGTTCTATGCGGTGTTCCCGCCCGACCCGCCCTTGGCCCTGGTCGGTGCGGTCACGGTGGCGATCATGCTGGCCGCGGCGACGCTGTCGGCCTTCGCTGGCATCATCGCCGACCCGATCCAGGCGGCGACCGGCATCCACCGCCGGCGCCTGGGCCGGCTTCTCGACCAGCTGGAGCGCCAGTTGCTGGGGGACCCGGACGCGGCGTTCGAAACCCGCAGCCATTACGTGGCGCGCATCGTCGATATGATCGACGCCGCCCGGGCCGCCGCGACGCTGGTCAGGTAGCGGAAGCGGCAGGCAGGGAAGCCGCATAGCGGGCTAGAACCGTCGCCACCGCCCCCGCCACCACCTGGGCCTGCTGGTCGGCCGGGATGTCCAGGCCGATGATCAACAGCCGGGGCCAGAAAACCACATCGTTGATCATGCCCAGGAACTGCCGGGCCGCAAGCGCGATCCCGTCCGGCGGCACGGCCAGCGCGCCCGCCTCGGTTTCCGCCGCCAGATAGGCTTCCAGACGGTCCAGATAGGGTTTCTTGCCCTGGTCATACAGCTGCTGGCCCAGCTCGGGAAACCGCGGCGCTTCGGCGATGATTACCCGAAACAGGTCCACCGTATGGCCGGTGGTCAGCACCTGGGCGTAGTCTTCGCCGATGCGGGTCAGGCCGGCCCTTGGATTACCCGGTGCCGGCATCGCCGGTGCGTCCTCGGCGGCCGCGGCCCACAGCCGGGCCATGATGCCCCCGAACAAATCCGCCTTTGTGGGGAAGTGCTTGTACAGCGTCGCCGAAGAAACGCCCGCCCGCTTGGCAACCGCGTCCAGGCTGGTGCGGTCATAGCCGTCGGACAGGAACAGCGCCGTGGCCGCGTCCAGTACGCCATCGCGCTTTTCCCTTGTAATCCGGGCCCGGTAGGCGGCAAGGCCGGCCGAGGGTTCGGCGGGTGTCATGGAAATTTTATCATAAGATAAGTGCATCACCTTGCAATGTGCGGAAGACGGCCAACCTATGGTGAATTGCATCACTCACCAAAGGGAGGCGCTGGTATGCCCTTGAAAACCATATCCCAAGCGGCGGCGGTTGTCGCGGTCGCGGCGCTGTTGCCCGTGCCGGTCCAGGCGGCCGACCGCTATGGCGACTTGGACTTCGGCGGTCGCTATCTGGTTTCGGTTTCCGACGCGGACATGCTGGCCTCGGCCTATGTGAACGGCGCGCTGGGGCCGCGGGAAGGGCGTGACGCCCTAAGCGTTTTGCCCTTGGCCGGTGACCCCCGGTCGTGGCGCGCGGCGGAGACGGAGGCGACCAACTCAGTCGCCGGTCCACCGGCCGCGGTCGCCGTCACGCCCGATGGCAGGTTTGCCTATGTGGTCGAAAGTTTCGGCCAGCGCCCCGAGGATGACCGGCCGCACAGCTTCCGAGACTTGGCTTTCGGCGATACCCTTACCGTGTTCGACCTGTCCGATCCGGCCGCCCCGCGCCTGATTGAAACCCTGACGGTGCCGACCCGGCCGGACGCGGTTCGGGTCAGCCCCGATGGTCGGCTGCTGGCGGTCAGCTTTCATCCGGCCGGGGCCGGGGCCGATCGGCCCCTGGCCCTGTTCCCGCTTGAGGACGGCCGGCCCGGCACGCCGGTGTTCCCCGAAATCCCGGGCTGGACGGCGGGAGAGCGGCTGATTGACATCGACTGGCACCCGACCGAGCCGGTCCTGGCGCTGATCAACGAGACGGGCGCCGATCTACGCTTCGCCCGGGTCGGCGACGATTTTTCGGTGACGCCGTTCGGCAACGTGGTGCCTATCGAGCGGGCGCCCTACCGGGTGGTGTTCACGCCCGACGGCCGCCACGCGGTGGTCAACGGCCTGTATTGGGGGCCGGACATCGCCGGGCTGTGGATCGAGGCCCCGCGCGGTTCGGTCCTGACCGTGCGCATGAACGCCGAGACCGGAGAGGCCGGCCCGCGCCACGCCCTGGTCAGC
>CAYNRD010000143.1:0-6061 GCA_964399515.1 uncultured Mycobacteriaceae bacterium
GGCCCAGGCCGACCAGCCGGTCATAGCGATAGGATGTGCGGTGAGTAAGGCCAACGCGGATGCTCATGGCCGCGCACAGTGTCGCGTCTTGCCACCCGCATCAAGAGCACAAATCGGCCCCGGGCGCGGCCCCGCTTGCTAAGCATTTGACTTTCGGCGCCGTTCGCGCCCTTGTACCGGCGGAATCCGAGCGGGAGCAGGGCGGGGCAGCCGATGACCTACGGGTTGGCGATGAAACTGCGCGAGGGGCTGTTGTTCCTGGCCGATACCCGTACCAATGCGGGCATCGACAACATTTCCCGGGTGAAGAAACTGTTCGTCTGGGAATGGCCCGGCGACCGGGCAATCGCCATGGCCACCGCCGGCAATCTGGGCATCACCCAGGCCCTGGGCTCGGAGGTGAACGAACAGCTGGAAGGCCCCGAAACCAGGGAGACGACGCTGCTGAGCGCCGGCTCGATGTTCGACGTCGCCCAGCTGGGCGGGGACATGATGCGCCGCGTGCAGAATCGTTTCGGCCCCGGATTGGCGGCCCGGGGCGAGGATTCGGGCGCGTCGGTGATCGTCGGCGGGCAGCGCAATGGCGGCCGGCCGCGGCTGTTTCTGGTCTATGCCGCCGGCAACTTCATCGAGGCGATGGAAGACACGCCCTATTTCCAGATCGGCGAGCACAAATACGGCAAGCCGATCATCGATCGAGTGATCACGGTCGACACCGAAATGCAGGATGCGATCATCTGCGCGCTATTGAGTATGGATTCGACCCTTCGGTCCAACCTGTCGGTCGGCATGCCGCTGGATCTGGCGGTGCTGCCCACCGACGACCTGCAATTCGAGGAAATCCGCCGGATCGAGGCCGATGATCCGGCGTTCCACAAATTCTCCCAAACCTGGTCGCAGCAGATCGTCGATGCCTTCGCGGTCATGCGCCGAATGAGCGTCTGAGGGGGCTGGATGCCGGACGTCGACTTGCCGTTCACCCGGGCGGAATACGCCGAGCGCCTGGCGGCCACCCGCACGGCCATGGAACGGGCGGAGGTGCACTGCCTGATTGTCATCGATCCCGCCAACATGGCCTGGCTGACCGGCTATGACGGCTGGTCGTTCTACGTGCCCCAGGCGGTGATCGTCGGGCCCGAGGGCGAGCCGATCTTCTGGGCCCGGATGATGGACACCAACGGCGCCCATCGCACCTGCTACATGGCCGAGGACCAGATCGTCGGCTATCCCGAGCACATGGTCATGACCCCCGACCACCACCCGATGACCCATCTGGCCGAAACCTTGGCCGACCGGGGCTGGGCGGAGCTGCCGATCGGGGTCGAGATGGAAAGCTACTACTACAGCGCCAAGGCCCACCGGGAGCTGGCCCGGGCCCTGGGCACCGAGCCCAGCGACGCCAGCCTGGTGATCAACTGGCTGCGGGCGGTCAAATCCCCGGCCGAGCTTGGCTATATGCGACAGGCGGCCCGGATCGTCGAACGCCAGCATGAGACCGTGCGGGAGCGGATCGCGCCCGGCATGGCCAAGAACGCCCTGGTGGCGGAGATTTCCCGCGCCGCCATCATGGGTGCCGAGGACGCGGACGGGCCGTTCGGCGGCGACTACCCCTCGATCGTGCCGATGCTGCCGACCGGCGTTGATGCCTCGGCACCCCATTTGACCTGGGACGACCGGCCGATCCCGGCCGGCAGCGCCACCTTCTTCGAGTTGGCCGGCTGCCGCCGCCGCTACCACGTGCCGTTGTGCCGGACGGTGGTGCTGGGCGAGCCCAGCCGCGACATGCGCGCGGCAGAGACGGCCTTGCTGGAGGGTCTGGACGCCGGCATCGACGCCGCCCGCGCCGGCACGGTGGCCGGCGACGTGGCCCGGGCGTTCCAGGCCGTGCTGGCCAAGCACGGCATCCACCGGGACGCCCGCTGCGGCTACCCGATCGGGATCAGCTACCCGCCCGATTGGGGGGAGCGAACCTATTCCATCCGCGACACCGACCGGACCGAATTGCTGCCGGACATGACCTTTCACTTCATGCCCGGGCTGTGGATGGCCGATTGGGGGCTGGAGATCACCGAGACCCTGCGCGTGCGCACCGAAGGCCCGGCCGAATGCCTGGCCGATGTGCCGCGCGCGATATTCGTGAAGGCGTGACCGCGGGCGTCGGCGCGATGGCGCGGTTGCGTCCTATCCGGTCGCGTCCGGGTGTGCCTGGCCAGCCGCTTGGCCGCTTAACCTGCACACGGAAAAGACCACCACGGGCCGGGGGCCGGACATGCTGTTGATCGACTGCGATGTGCACAATTATTGGACCAGCGCCACTGTGCTGCGCCCCTATCTGGAGCCCTATTGGCGGGACTGCTTCGACCGGGGCGAGCATTCCGGCGGCCACCGCCTGCCCTATGCCAACCGGCCCTGGCTGCACCCCGAAGGCTTCAACCGCTTCGACATCCAACCCCAGTCGGAGGATGAGCATTACCCGCTGATGCGGGACAAGCATTTGGATCGTTACGGTATCGATATCGCCATTCTGACCGCCGATGAGCCGATCGAGGTGTCGACCCTGGCCAACCCCCATTACGCCGCGGCCCTGGTCAGGGCGTACAACGCCTATCAAATCGAACACTGGCTGCCCAAGGACCCGCGATTTCGCGGCTCGATCGTGATCTCGCCCACCGACCCCCAGGCGGCCGCGACCGAAATCCGCCGGCTGGGCCACCGGCCCGACATGGTGCAGGTGCTGGCCTCCCACGGGTCCACCCTACCCTATGGCAACCCGGTCTATTGGCCGATCTACGAGGCCTGCGCCGAATTCGGCCTGCCCTTCGCCATCCATCTGGGCGGCCAGGGCGGCATCAACGACCGGGCCATCGCCGGCGGCCCACCCACCTATTTCTGGGAGGCGCACGCGCTTCTGAGCCAGCCCGCGCAAACCCATGTCGCCACCATGATTTCGTCCGGCGTGTTCGAGAAATGGCCGGAGCTGAAATTCGTGGTCATCGAATGCGGGGTCGCGTGGGTGCCGCCCCTGCTGTGGCGGCTGGACGCCAATTACACGGCCTTGCGCAAGGAAACCCCGTGGCTGAAGCACCTGCCCAGCGAATACTTCAAGCGCAACATCCGTTTTTCCACCCAACCCTTGGAAAAGCCGGACGATCTCCAGCATCTGTGGGCCGGCCTGGAGGCCATGGACGGTGAACACACCCTGATGTACGCGTCCGACTATCCCCATTGGGACTTCGACCCGCCGGACAGCCTGCATGTGCCGCCGGCCTGGAAGGAGCGGATTTTGGGCCTGAACGCGCTGGACACCTATCCGCGCATTGCCCAGTCCCTGGCCCGGGAGGCGGCGGAATGACCGGCGCCGTTCGGGAAAAAGCCCGGGTTTACGCCGGCAAGGCCACGGAACTGAGCCCCGGCGCGCCGATCCTGCTGCGGCACGGCAAGCGGGAGATCGGCGTGTTCCTGCTGCCCGACGGCGGCATCGCCGCGCTGACCAACCGCTGCCCCCATCGCGGCGGCCAGCTGTGCGAGGGGCCGGTATGCGGCACCACCGCCGCCACCGTGCCCGGTGACCACGCCTATGCCTATGAGCGGGCGGGGGAGCTGGTTCGCTGCGCTTGGCATGGCTGGGAATTCGACATCCGAACCGGCCAATGCCTGGCCGACCCGGGCCTGAAGGCCAAGACCTACCCCGTGATCCAGGACGGCGACGATCTGTACGTGGAGGTGGCCGGCTGACGGGGCCGGCCGGGGCCTCTCGGAATTTCCATTTGACGCGCGACGCGCAATTGGAAACCCTAAGTGCCACCAAAGAACGAAAGCGATCCCGGGGCGGGGCAACCCGCCACCGGGGCGCAGTGGGAGGATCACATGACTGCTCTTTTTTCCCGCGCCCGGGTGCTGGGCGCCAGCCTCTTGGTGTCGGCCGGCTTGGCGGCAGCACCGGTCGCGGCCGAGCCGGACTTGCCTGGCCAGCTGGCCTGGACCGCCTATGGCGTCGGCTCGGCCGGCTACAATCAGGCGGTCGCCATCGGCGCCGCGCTGAAGACCGCCACCGGAACCAACCTGCGGGTGCTGCCGGGCAAGAACGACATCGCCCGGACCGAACCCTTGCGCCAGGGCAAGGTGCAATTCGCCGCCACCGGTGTTGGCGGCTCCTTCATGGCCCAGGAAGGGGCCTTCGCCTTCGGCACCCCCAATTGGGGCCCGCAACAGGTGCGGGTCCTGTTGGCCAATTCCGGCGGGGCGGTGAACCTGTCGGTCGGTGTCGCCGGTGATCTGGGCATCAAGACCTATGCCGATCTGAAGGGCAAGCGCGTGGCGTGGGTCAAGGGCGCGCCGGCCTTGAACGTCAACACCACCGCCTATCTGGCCTTCGCGGGGCTGACCTGGGACGATGTGGAGCGGGTTGAGTTCGGCGGGTTCGGCGACAGCTGGGTGGGCCTGATCAACGGCCAGGTCGATGCCGCCTTCGCCGCGACCAATTCCGGCCGCGCCTATGAGGCCGCGTCGGGTCCGCGCGGGCTGTACTGGCCGCCGGTGCCCCATGACGATACCGCCGGATGGGCGCGCATGCGGGAAATCGCGCCGTTCTTCGCCCCCAACACGGCCACCGTCGGCGCCACCATCGACGGCGCCGCCGGCTATGAAGGTGCCGGCTATGCCTATCCGGTGCTGGTCGCCATGGCCGAGCAGGACGAGGCGGTGGTCTACAACATGACCAAGGCGATGGTGGAGCTGTACGACAGCTACAACGGCAACGCGCCCGGGATCGGCGGCTGGGCGCTCGACAACCAGGACTTCCAATGGGTGGTGCCGTACCACGCCGGTGCCGTCCGCTATTTCCAGGAAGCCGGCGTCTGGACCGAGGCGCACACCGCCCACAATGACCGGCTGATCGCCCGCCAGGCGGCCCTGGTCGAGGCCTGGGACACCCTGAAGGCCGAGGGCGTATCCGGTGACGATTGGCAGGACCGGTGGGACGTCGCCCGGCGGAACGCCTTGGCCGCCGGCGGGTTCTCGGTGGTGTTCTGAGGCCGCCCGCGCCGATCGGCCCTGGAGCCGCGGCGCCGAACGGTCCTGTCTTGACGCCTGTGTCAAAGGGGGTGTCGGCCGATGCCGGCGCCCCCTTCGCCGGTTAGGCCCCCACACCCCATGACCGATCCCCCCTCGGACGCCGCGGCGCCTGCGCCGGACGCGGCTGGCAACCGCCGGCCGCTGACCGGCGTGGCCATCCCAGTGCTGGTCACGGGGACCCTGGCCGGCGTGGCGCTGGCCATCCATCAGCTGTTTAACCTGCGGGCCTTCGACATCGTGCTGCTGGAGGGGCGATATCTGTATCTGCTGGCCGGGATCTTCCTGGCCCTGGCGTTCCTGGTGTTTCGCGGCACCCCTGTGGCCTGGGAACGGGCCAAGGTTGGCAATGTACCGGCCTGGGATTGGGCGTTGGCGGCCCTGTCCCTGGCCGCGTCCGGCTATTTCGCCTGGACCGCGGACACCAGCCTGGAACTGGGCTGGGAGTTCGCGGCCCCCGAACCCGCCCAATGGGCATCCTTGGTGATGTGGCTATTGATCCTGGAGGCGGCGCGGCGGGCCGGCGGGCCGGTGGTCTTCGCGGTCGCGGCGGTGTTTTCCCTCTACCCCACGGTCGCGGACCAGATGCCCGGCCCCATCTCGGGCTTCGCCCAGCCGTTCTGGGACACCATTCCCTATCACCTGCTGTCCGCGGAAAGCGCGTTCGGCATCCCCATGAAGGCGTTCGGCAATCTGGTCATCGGCTTCATCCTGTTCGGCGCCCTGCTGCAGTTCACCGGCGGTGGCGTGTTTTTCACCAATCTGGCCCTATCCCTGGTGGGCGGCTTCCGGGGCGGGGCGGGCAAGGTGGCAATCTTCGCCTCCGGCTTCATGGGGTCGATGTCGGGGTCGGTGATCTCCAACGTGCTCACCACCGGGGCGGTCTCGATCCCGGCCATGAAGCGCACCGGCTTTTCCCCCCGCTTCTCCGGCGCGGCCGAGGCCTGCGCGTCCACCGGCGGCGTTCTGATGCCGCCGATCATGGGCGCGA
>CAYNRD010000144.1:0-6059 GCA_964399515.1 uncultured Mycobacteriaceae bacterium
GCCGGAGACGATCGTGGCGGCGGTGGCCACGAACACCATCTGGAAGAACCAGTCCGACATGACCGAGATGCCACCGCTTTCGAATACGGTCGCCCCTTCCTCGCCATTGATCAGGGCCAGTTCCGCGTCGGTTGGGTTGTTCAGGAAGCTGAGCGTGCCGATGAAGCCGCCTTCCTCCCCGCCATACATCAGGTCGTAGCCGATCAGGTAGTACATGATGCCGGCGATCGAATAGAGCGTGATGTTCTTCAAGCAGATCGCGGCGGTGTTCTTGCTGCGCACCAAGCCCGATTCCAGCATCGCGAACCCGGCGGCCATCCACATGACCAGCGCACCCGAGATCAGGAAGGAGAAGGTGTTCAGGATGTACTGGGTTTCGAGCGGGACGCCCGTGAACCCGTCGGACGCCAGATCCTGCGCCGCCGCCGGACCGGCCAGGCCGAGGGCCGCGACGCCCGTGGCCAGCACGACCCATGCCTTTGGTGTCATCATCGTAAAAGCTCCTGTTCGCGTGTTCGGTATTCGGGTCACCGCCCGATTTGGATCCCGAAGGGGGTGGAGGGCGCCTACAGCGCTTCCTGATCGGTTTCACCGGTGCGGATCCGCACCGCCTGGGCGATGTCGACCACGAAGATCTTGCCATCGCCAATCCGGCCGGTCGCGGCGGATTTTTGAATGGTTTCAATGGCTTGATCGACAAGATCGTCGGTGATCGCCACCTCGATCTTCACCTTCGGCAAGAACGCGACCGAGTATTCGGCGCCGCGGTAAATTTCCGTTTGGCCTTTCTGACGGCCGAAGCCTTTCACTTCGCTGACCGTCAGTCCCGTGATGCCGATCGCGGTCAAGGCCTCGCGCACCTCGTCCAGCTTGAACGGCTTGATGATCGCCATGACTAACTTCATGGAGCACTCCCAGTCCTGTTCGTCCCGGTCGGGGCCGGTTGATTTCCACAAGCGGTCGGGACACCTCGCGCTTGGCCCGGCTTCAAGACCGTCGCACCCGAGCGGCCACCGGCGGCTGCGATTTGTTTCAAATTGCGTGCCGATCCGCGTGCGATGCACAAAACTGTTCAATAACAGACGATTACCGGACCGTCGGCGGCCCAGGGCGGCCAAACCCGTGGCACTAGCGCACATTTTTTGGGCAACGGACAAAATTTGGGCAACTTCGTGGCGCCGCTGCCATTGCCGCAGCGCGCTGGACACGGCGGCGCCAAGGCCCGACCTTGTGCACGGGAACGGAGCATCGGGAGAGCGCCAGTCATGACCGACGGGCTTGAAACACGGGTCGCCATCGCCGGCGGCGGCCTTGCCGGCCTGACCATGGCCAGCGTGTTGGGCAGCCGGGGTGTCGATTGCGTGGTGATCGACCGGCAAACCCGGGACGAGACGGTGACCGAGCGGTTCGACGGCCGCACGACGGCCTTGTCGCTGGGCTCCCGCCGGGTGCTGGAGGCGGCCGGGTTGTGGGACGGCCTGGCCCCCAACGCGTCGCCGATCCTGGACATCCGCATCGCCGATGACGCCGACACGCCCTTGTTGGGCGGGCTGCTGGCCTCGGCCAGCCTGCATTTCGACCATCGGGAGGTGGCGGACGACACCGGCGGGGCCGCGTTCGGGCACATCGTTGAAAACCGTCTGATCCGGAAGGCGCAGTATGACCGGCTGGACGGTCTGGCGCCGGTCACCCATCTGGATGGGGCCGCGATCACCGGCGCCGAATTCGGGGCGGACCGCGCGGTCCTGACCCTGGGCGACGGCCGCCGGGTCGGCGCCGATCTGGTGGTCGCGGCCGATGGCAAGGACTCGCTGATGCGGGAGTTGGCCGGCATCGGCACCCGGCGCTGGTCCTACGGCCAGACCGCCGTGGTCTGCACCATCACCCATCCCGAGCCGCACCGGGGCCTGGCGCTGGAACATTTCCTGCCCGACGGGCCGTTGGCCGTGCTGCCGATGACCGACGGGCCCGATGGCGCGCCGCGGTCCTCGGTGGTCTGGTCCGATCACGGCACGGCCGGCGCGGACAGGCCGCGGCTGCTGAAACTGGCCGACGCGGACTTCGAGGCCGCCCTGACCGCGGCCATGGGCGGCTATCTGGGGAAGGTGCGCCTGGCGGGGACGCGGTTTGCCTATCCGTTGGGCGTCGTGCACGCCAAGCGCTACACCGGCCGCCGGCTGGCCCTGATCGGTGAGGCGGCGCACGCCATCCATCCGATCGCCGGCCAGGGCCTGAACCTCAGCCTCAGAGATGTGGCGGCCCTGGCCGAACGCCTGGTCCGGGCGGCGCGGCTGGGCCAGGACTTGGGCGCGGCGGCGCTGTTGGCGGGCTATCGCCGGCAACGGCAGGTGGACAACCTGGCCATGCTGGCGGCCACCGACGGGCTGAACCGGCTGTTCTCCACCGATCTGGGGCCGGTGCGACTGGCCCGGTCGATCGGCCTGGCCGCCATCGGCCGCCTGCCCCCGGCCAAGCGGTTCTTCATGCGCCAGGCCATGGGGGCGGTCGGCTGGCTGCCGGCCATGGTCCGGGGGGATCGGATCTGACCGCGGGCTTGCCGCGTTGTGAACACACGCCGTTGGCTATTATCGACCACCCTCCCACCGACAGGGGACCCTGACCGTACCATGACCCGTCGTTCTCCGTTGTTGCTGCCCCTCGTGATCCTGGCCCTGACGCTTGTGCCGTATGTGCGCCCCGCCGCGGCCCAGGATGATTTCTTCTCGCCCGCGCAGAACCAGGCCCTTGACCGGATCGAGCGGTATTTGAACAGCATCGACACCGTGCGGGCGCGGTTCCTGCAATCGGCCCAGAATGGCGGCTTCGGGCAGGGCACCTTTTATCTGGACCGGCCCGGGCGGCTGCGCATCGAGTACGACCCGCCGGTGCCGTATCTGTACGTGGCCGATCACGGCATCCTGACCTTCGTGGACCATGAGTTCGAGCAACGCTCGGATGTGCCGCTGCGGGCGACCATGGCCGGGTTCCTGGCCCGGGATGAGATTTCCCTGCGCGGCGACCTGGCGGCGATCGGCGTCGGCACCACCGCCGATGGCTTGCTGCGGGTCGACATCGTCGATGCGGACGACCCCCAGGACGGCCGGCTGATCCTGCTGTTCCGGGACCGGGCCGACGGGCTGGAATTGGCGCAATGGGTGGTGGTCGATTCCCAAGGGCTGACCACCGAGATCACCTTGATCGATCCGGTCACGGGGCTGCAGTTCGAAGACAGCCTGTTCGACGCCCCCACTTTCTTCGACCGGGAAACGGACGACGACTGACCGATCGGCCGCCGATCGCGCCCTATGGCGGGCGGGTGAACGGGCGGACCAACAATCGCCAGATCGGCAATTCCGCCCGCCCCTCAACGCCGATGGGCATGTCCGGCAGCCGCGGCCCCCGATTGAAGGAGCCGAACAGCCGATCCCACAGGGTCAGCACCGTGGCGTAGTTGCTGTCCGTATCGCGGCGGACCGCGTGGTGATGCATCCAGTGGTGCCGGGGCGTGACCACCACCCACGTCATCGGCGCCTCCAGCCAGGCCGGCAGCCGGAGGTTGGAATGCTGAAAGATCGCCGCCACCAGGACCAGGATTTCAAACAGCAGCACCGCCACCAGCGACACATCCAGCGCCCAGACCACCAGCCCCCGGGCGCAGGCGGACAACAGCACCTCACCGAAGTGAAAGCGCACAGCCGACGTGCTGTCCAGCCGATGGTCCAGATGGTGCACCTCATGGAAGCGCCACAGCACCGGCACTTCATGGTTCAGGCGATGCCACCAGTACAGGAACAGGTCCAAGATCACCAAATCGATGACCAGTGACGCCCAGAACGGCAATGTGTCGCCGCGCCAGTCCGGACCCGCGGTGGCCGCGAACACGGAGACGGGGATCACCACCAGCCGCGACAGCCCGGCATTGACCACCACCAGCGCGCCATTCCGGGCCAGGCGCCGCCAGCCAAAGCGGCCGTCGGCCTTCCGCACCTCGGGCGGCAGGGGTGCCGCGGGCGCCAGGCGTTCGGCCAGGAAGAACAGGGCAAGCCAGCCCAGGATGATCAGGCCCTTGTGGGCGATCAGCCAGTACAGGATCGGCTGGTCGGAGAGGCTGGTGTCCGTCACGGTCATACCCCTATCATCGGTCAACGCTGGGCAAGAGACAGTGTAGAGCAGATTTGGCCGTGAGCGAGTGTGCCCGATGACCCCGTCCCCGATCCCTGCCCGCCCGGCGGCGCCGGCCGCCTTCGTGGGCATTCCCTGCTGCACGCGCGCGATCGACCGCCACGGCTATCACATCGTCGGCGACAAATACCTGTCGGCGGTGGCCGGCGCGGCCGGCTGCGTGCCGGTGCTGCTGCCGGCGCTGGGGGCGTTCTATGACTGGCGGGATGTCCTGGGGCGGCTGGACGCGGTGCTGCTGACCGGCAGTCCGTCCAATGTCGAACCGCACCATTACGATGGCCCCGCCTTTGCCGAGGGCACCAAGCGGGACCCAGCCCGGGACGACACCACCCTGCCGCTGATCACGGCGGTCTTGGAATTGGGCGTGCCGATCTTGGGGATTTGCCGGGGCTTTCAGGAGATCAACGTGGCACTGGGCGGCAGCCTGCACCAGCGGGTGTCCGAGGTTACCGGCCGGTTCGACCACAATCCGGGCGACGGCGCCGAACCGGAGGTGACCTTCGGCCCGGCCCATCCGGTTCGGCTGAGCGGCCAGTTGGCGGCGCTGCTGGGTGCCGAGCGGATCACGGTCAACTCCGTCCACAACCAAGGCCTTGATCGGGTCGCCGAGGGCCTGGCGGTGGAAGCGGTCGCCGATGACGGCCAACCGGAGGCGGTCCGGATCACCGGCGCCAAGGCCTTCGCGGTCGCGGTGCAATGGCATCCGGAATGGCAGCACTGGCGGGACCCGCACAGCGCCCGTCTGCTCGGCGCGTTCGGCGACGCGGCCCGCGCCCGGCTGCTGGCCCGCACGCCCCGCGACATCGCGACGGAGTGATGCGGCGGTCCAGGCCGGACCGGTCGCGGCAGGATCCGCTTTCGCTGATCAAGATGCCCTAGGACCCGTCCGTGGACAGGTCCGTCACTCGGGTCAGCATGCTGATGAAGCTGGCCTGCTCATGGGGGGACAGCGGCTCCAGCAGGTCTGCCGTCGGGCCGGACAGCGCGGCCAGGACAGCCTCCCGCAGGGCCACGCCGGCGGGCGTGGGCTCGATGGCAAAGGAGCGCCGATCAAGGTCGGAGGGGGTGCGCCGCACCAGGGCCCGCCCTTCCAAACGGTCGACCACCGCCACCATCGTCGACCGGTCGATGCCCAGCACAACGCCAAGGTCGCTTTGGTTCATTCCGCTCCGCATCGCCACCATTTCCAGCACCATGAAATGGTTGGGTTGCAGGTCGTGATCCAACAGCGCGCGCACCAGCATGGTCTGGACGCGATGGGCCAGGCGGCGGGTCAACAGGGTCAGGCTGGGGGTCTGCCCCGGCCCGGATGGAAGCGAATCGACGGAAGTCACGCGTAAAGCCTCTTCAAGGGTCAGCACTGATCAGCAACGGGCCCGGCGGGCGCCCTGGGTGGCGCCGAGTGCGACGCCCGAAGCATCGCAGCCTCGGGCGAAACAGGCGCCCGCCTGGAAGTCTGCAACGTTGATAATTTTTCATGCGGAATATTTGACTAACAATGCTTCCGGTCGGGTCGTCATATGCTGGCTTAATTCTGTTAACTCATAAACAAGCAATGGAATGTTTTGCAGGATTTACTGAACATTCGCTTAAAATAGGACGGTTGGATATTGGGACGGTTGGTATCCGTGAGAGGGTATCGGCACCCGCCGCCCGGGCGCGCGTCCTCGCACGGCTTTGCTCAACACAGATTTAAGAAACCTATAATCTGAATGGGATATCTTGCTGCGGTACGCGTCACACTTTCCCTGTGGCCGACAGGCCGGTACGGTCGCCGGACGGATTATGGCAAATCGCGCCGGAACGATCACCCCAAGACCAAACCGCGCGACCCCACGCGCACGCCCGGCGGCAGCAGCTCGGGCTCCGCCGCCGCC
>CAYNRD010000145.1:0-6041 GCA_964399515.1 uncultured Mycobacteriaceae bacterium
TAGGCGCGGGCTCGAAGATGGGCTATGTGGGTTTCTTCCACGGCCAGGAAGAGCAGGGCCACGGCCAGCAGGGCCAGCCAGGTGGTGGTCGCGATCGGCTGCAGGCCCAGGATGGTGTTCAGCCCAGGCATGTACATGGCGCCGATAAGGACCGCCTGTGCCAGGGGCACGGCGCAGACCAGGAACAGAGTGGTGCGCAGGGGCATTTGGAACAGCGACCGGGTTTCCGACCGGCTGGACAGCGCATGCAGATTGCCGAACAGCACCATCTGCATCAGCACCAGGTTGCGGGCGGCGTCGGTCGGCGTGCCGATGACGGTCAGCCACCAATAGACCCCGAAGGCGAGCAGGCCCTTGGCGGTGCCGGCGATCAGCACATGCTCCACGATGTGCCGCTCGAAGATCGGCTCGCCCGGGCGCCGGGGCGGCTTGGCCAGCTCTCCCCCCTCCTTGGGTTCAAAGGCCAGCGCCACGTCCTGCAGCCCGTTGGCGACCACGTTCAGCCACAGCAGCTGCACGGCGGTCATCGGCATCGGCAGGCCGGCGGCGGCGGTCAGCAGGAACAGCAACAGCGCCGAAAATCCGGTGGCGACCAACAGGCCGATCACCTTGCGGATGGTGTTGTAGACCACCCGACCCTGTTCGACCCCGTGCACGATCGAGGCGAAATTGTCATCGGTCAGGATCAGATCGGCGCTTTCCCGGGCGACGTCGGTGCCCCGGTCACCCATGGCGAGTCCAACATGGGCCCGGCGCATGGCCGGCGCGTCGTTGACGCCGTCGCCGGTCACGGCCACGAAATGGCCACCCGCCATCAGCGAGGCGACGACCAGCTCCTTCTGGCGCGGCTCGATGCGGGCGAACACCCGGGCCGGGCGCACCAACCCGTCCAGGGCCGCGGTCCCGCCGGTGGCCTCGTCCGCCGCTTCGGCCTCGGCGATCATCGGGCCGCTGACCACGGGGTCATCCGGCCCGCACAAGCCCAGCTCCAGCGCGATCGCCCGGGCGGTGGCTGGATGGTCGCCGGTGACCATGGCGACCTCGATGCCGCCGGCCCGGCACCGCGCGATGGCCTCGAACGCCTCCGGCCGCAAGGGGTCGATCATGGCGACCAGCCCCAGGAACACCATCTCCTCCAGGGCGTCGGCACTGTCCGTCCGGCGTTGGGCCAGGGCCAGCACCCGGTAGCCGCCGCCGCCCAACGCCTCGAACTGGGCCGCCAGCGCCGCCCGGTCGATCGGCACCGTGCCCGCCGGGGTGCGCATCCAGTTGCACAAGGCCACCAGCTTTTCCGGACTGCCCTTGACGTTCAGGACATGGCCGTCCGGCCCCTCGTTCAGGGAGGCGGCGAAGGCGCGTTCGGATTCATAGGGGATCAGCGCCCGCTGCTGGCGGGCCTGGCGCAGGCCGGAGACCGACAGGCCCAGCTTCTTGGCCAGGACCAGGAAGGCCACATCGACGATGTCGCCGGTGGAGTCCCACGCCCCTCCGGCATAGTCCAGCCGGCTTTCATTGGCCAGCACGCCGGTGGTGCACAGGGCGGTGATCAAGCCGGGGTCGGCGTCGCCGGTGACCGCACCACCGGGGGCCACCCCTTCCCCCGAGACCTCCGCCGTGGTGCCGTCGGGCAGCACGATCTTGCGGATGGTCAGCTGATTGACCGTCAAGGTGCCGGTCTTGTCCGAACAAATGAACGTGCAGGAGCCCAACGCCTCCACCGCGACCAGCTTGCGGATGATCACGTTCAGCTTGGCCATGCGGCGCATGCCCACGGCCAAGGCCACGGTCAGGGCCGCCGGCAGGCCTTCCGGAATGGCGGAGACGGCCAAACCGATCGCCATCAGCACGATCTCTTGGCCCTGGTAGCCGCCCCGCGCCAGCATCAGCAGGCCGACCAGCACGATCGCGACGCCGATCGCCCCGGCGACCTGATAGGTGAAGCGGCGGATGCGGATCATCAGCGGCGGCTCGGAGGTGCGGCGCCGGGTCACCCGATGGGCGATCCGGCCCAGTTCGGTGTCGCTGGCGGTCGCGGTCACCTCACCCGCGGCCCGGCCCAGTCCGATGATGGTGCCGGCGAACACGCAATCGGTGCGGTCGCCCAAGGGCGCGCCGTCCTGACTCCGCCGCCGGGCGTCCTTGGCCACGGCCAGGCTTTCGCCGGTCAGCATGCTTTCATCGACGGTTAGGGTCGAGGACGCGGTCAGCCGGATATCCGCCGGCACCCGGTCGCCCGAGGCCAGCAGCACCCGATCCCCCGGCACCAGCTGTTCGGCGTCGATCACCTGTTCGCGGCCGTCGCGCACCACCCGCGTCCGGGTCTTGACCAACGTCTTCAGCGCCGCGGCCGCCCGGGTGGCGGAGTATTCCTGGACCGTGCCGATCACGGCGTTCAGCACCAGCACCAGGCCGATGAACACCCCGCTGGACCATTGCTGCAAGGCCAAGGACACCGCCGCCGCCACCAATAGGATATAGATAAACGGGCTTAGGAACTGCCTGAGGAACAGTTCCATCACCCCGGGCAGGGGCGGTTCGGGCAGCCGATTTGGCCCGTGCCGGGCCAACAGGCGTTGGGCCTCCGCACTGCTGAGGCCCCCTGGCGGCGGCATCGGCGCGGTCAGGGCGGTGTCGGTCATGGGCGGGAACGTCCCCCGGCGGATTGGCGTTGGCGCCCGAGGGGCTCATACTCAGCCCGCGCTGTCCTTGTTTTATGTCACGGGGGTGCGGGGGCCGGCCCTCACGCCCATGTTACCGGGGGTGAGGCTTTCCGCCCCAGGGCCCGTGGTTTAGACGAGGCCTCGCGCCCCGCCCGATCGACAAGGATGCCGTTTGTGCTGAACTCCAAGCGCTACCGCGCCAAGGTCGAGATCATCGTCGCGGAGCCGAACGGGCAGGTGCGGCTGGCGCTGCGCAACGCCTTGTACAATGAGGGGTATGAGGGGGTGCGCGCGGTGCGGCGCCGCGCCGATCTGGAAGAGGTCCTGACCACCGGCCTGCCCGATTTCATCCTGTCCGACCTGTCCTTGGAAGACGGTGACACCCTGGACCTGTTCACCGACCTGCGCCACGCCCGGATCGGCCGCAACCCCTATGTGCCCTTGGTAATGACCTGCGCGGACCCCAGCCCGGACACGGTCCGCAGGATCATCGATTGCGGGGTCGATGCCGTGCTGCTGAAGCCGATCTCCCCGGACCATGTCCTGGACAGGATCCAGTCCCTGTCCCTGAACCGCAAGGCGTTCGTCGTCACCTCCAACTATATCGGGCCCGATCGGCGCCGGGACCCGGCCCGGGGCTCGAAGGTGAAGAGCTTCGAGGTCCCCAACACCTTGGGCGCCAAGATCCAGGGCAAGCCGCTGGACCAGGCGTCCCTGGACCGGATGATCCTGGAGGCGAACGCCGACATCAACGAACAGAAGATCCGTCGGAACGCCTATCAACTGTCGTTCCTGGTCGGCCTGATCCAACCCGACGACATTAAGGGCGAGTTGAGCCTGGACCAGCGCCGGCAACTGGCCGATTTGCAGGCCTGCTGTGAGGATCACATGGCCCGGATCCCGGGCACCCGCTTCAAGGGCGGCATGGATCTGTGCAAGACCTTGATGAATGTGTCCAGCGCCTTGCTGAACGGCTATGAGGCGCCGAAGAAAAAGGACGTCAAGCTGTTGAAACCGGTGACCGACGCCATCTTGCTGGCCTGCAACGAGGGCATGGAGATCGACGACTTGGCCAAGGAGATTTCCGGCGCGATCGAAACCTATAAGAGCCGGGTGGAAGGCCGCGCGTGAGCGGGCCGACCGGGTCGGCGCCGCCGGCCGATGCTCCGGCCGTCACGATCACCCGCGGCGTGCGGCGATTTTTCGCTGAACAGGGCATGGCGAGCCTGGCCGAGGTGACCTTGGCCAATCAGCGCCGGGCGGATATCCTGGCATTAGCGTCCGATGGTATCATCACGGTGGTCGAGGTGAAATCGGGCTTGGCCGACTTCCGGTCCGATCGCAAGTGGCGGGAGTACCTGGACTATTGCGACCGGTTCTTCTTCGCGGTCGATGCGGGTTTTCCGACCGGGTATCTGCCGGACCAGGTTGGCGTGCTGATCGCGGACGGCTATGGCGCTGCTGTGTGGCGCCCGGCCGAGGTGGCGAAGCTGGTGCCGGCCCGGCGCCGGGCAGTGACCTTGCGCTTCGCGCTCAAGGCGGCCCAGCGCCTGCACGGAATCGAAGACCCGGTGTGGCGCGCGATCGACGGCAGGCATGCTTGACCGCCGGGGCGTCCCGGGGCTTCATGGATGGGCGCCGCCGGCGATTTGCGGTTCGCGTGCGGCGGTTTTTTTACGCTTAAACGATGGGGTGATCGGGGCCACGGACGGCGCATTTCAGACGCCGCGGCCCGGATGCCCAGGATGGATACAGAGTCCCATGGCGAGTGGCGCACCAGGCATCAATCAGGAAAAGGCCTTGTTGGATTACGCGGAGCGGATCGGCCGGAACCGAACGGACCGGGTCGCGGTCCAGGTCCACCTCTCCCGGCTGCAGTCCCAAAACCGCAAGGACCACCACATCCGGGTCGCGGTCTCGACCTTCGATGAGCTGATCCAGCGTTTCGAAGGCGCCGTGTTCCTGCTGACCAACCAGGACATCATGTTCGTCTGCCGGGGTGCCGAGATCGAGGTTCTGCAAAACACCCTGCTGCGGCTGCGGTACCTGTTCAGCGAGGATCCGTTGACCCGCTTCGCCGATGAAAGCGACGATTCCGGGTTCGTATCGTGGTTCATGCTGGAGACCGAGTACGACCGGTTCCTGGCCCTGGTGAAGCGGTTCGTCGAACTGTCCGACGCCCAGTCGGCGGATGCGGCCAAGGTCAAGTCCCGGTCCCGGGCCGCGCGCAAGCCGCCCATGACCGCGGCGCATCTGGCCCAGCTGGAAAAGACCCTGATGTCGGCCGATCTGGCGGCGCTGGTCCGCCAGCAGGCGGTGTGCGCGATCACGCCGACGGAAAAGGCCCACGCGGTGTTCCACGAATTGTTCGTGTCGATTGGCGATTTGGAGCGGCTGCTGCTGCCCGGCCACTCCATCACCGCGGACCGCTGGCTGTTCCAATACCTGACCCAGACCCTGGACAAGCGGATGATGCACCAGGTGCTGCGCGATTACGCCGGCGCCGACCGGGCGTTCAGCCTGAACATCAATGTCGGCACGGTGCTGAGCGAAGAGTTTCAGAAGTTCGACAAGGGCATCAGCGCCACCTTGCGCGGCAAGCTGGTGGTCGAGTTCCAGAAGATCGACCTGTTTTCGGATATGGGCGCCTATTTCTTCGCCCGGGACTACCTGCGGGAACGGGGCTACAAGATCTGCCTGGACGGGCTGACCCATATGGTGCTGCCGTTCATCGATCGGGCCAAGATGGGCATCGACCTGATGAAGGTGTACTGGTCCGAAGACATCGTGGAGAACATCCGCGGCAAGACCGCCCAGCAGGTGCGCCAGATCATCCGCCAGGCCGGTGCGGGGCGGATCATCCTGACCCGCTGCGACGATGACAAGGCGGTGCGCCTGGGCCATGAAATGGGCATCAGCCTGTTCCAGGGCCGGTACGTGGACAAGATGCTGCAGGCCGGCAAACCGCTGGAGCAGATGACCAAGACCCGGCCCCAGGCCGCCAACGCGTGAGGCGCCGGCCGGCCCGGGCGTTACGCCGCCTGGGCCAGATCGACCACGAACTCCGCCTCGGTCTTGGCGGTCACCTCCTCCACGGTCACACCCGGCGCCAGTTCGATCAGCCGCACGCCGTCCCGGCGGTGGATGTCGAACACGCCCAGATCGGTGACCAGCGTATCGACCACGCCGGTGCCGGTCAGGGGTAGGGTGCACGCCTTCAGCAGCTTGGACGACCCGTCCTTGGCGGTGTGATCCATGATCACGATCACCCGCTTGACGCCGGCGACCAGGTCCATGGCGCCGCCCATGCCCTTGACCATCTTGCCGGGCACCATCCAGTTGGCCAAATCGCCGTTCTGGGCCACCTGCAACGCACCCAGG
>CAYNRD010000146.1:0-6028 GCA_964399515.1 uncultured Mycobacteriaceae bacterium
CATCGCGGGGGGGGGGGTTCAGGGCCCCCCCGCGGGGCGCGGCCACCAGGCGCGGCTGGGTCACCGTGGCGCCCATGGGCTGCAGGGGGGCGGCGCAGGCGCCCAACGCCACGACCGCCAGCCCCAAGCCCAAGGCCCAGCCGATGCGCCGGGCGGTCATTCGGCCTCCACCCGGGTCAATTGCAGGAAGATGTCCTCCAGGTCGGTCTGCTCGGTGGTCAGGTCCGAGATCTTCACCCCGGCCTGGTCCATGGCGTTAAGCACGTCGCCCAGGCGGGTTTGGGACGGCCGATAGCGCAAGGTCATGGTGGTCGGCTCCGGCAATTCGACGCCCCAGGGCGCCAGGCTGTCGGGGACCGCCGCCAGGGGTTCGGACAGGGTCAGGCTCAAGGTCTTGTTGTCCAGCCGGGCCAGCAGGTTGGGCGTGGTGTCGCAGGCGACCACGGCACCGCGATTGATGATCGCGATCCGGTCGCACAGCTCCTCGGCCTCCTCCAGGTAATGGGTTGTCAGCAGCACGGTGGTGCCGGCCGCGTTCAGCGCCCGCACCTGGGCCCACAACTGCTGGCGCAGTTCCACATCGACGCCGGCGGTGGGCTCGTCCAGGACAAGCACCGGCGGGGAGTGGACCATCGCCTTGGCGACCATCAGGCGCCGGCGCATGCCGCCGGACAGGGTCCGGGAATAGGCCTTGCGCTGTTCGGTCAGGCCGACGGCATCCAACAGCCGGTCGGTGATCCGCTCCGATTTCGGCACGCCGTACAGGCCGGCCTGCAGTTCCAAAAGTTCCACCGGCGTGAAAAACGGGTCGATGTTCAGCTCCTGCGGCACGATGCCGATCGAGGAGCGCGCCATGCGGTTCTGGGTGGTCAGGTCATGTCCCCAGATCGCCACGTCGCCGGCGGTCTTGTTGACCAGCCCGGCCAGGATGTTGATGAAGGTGGATTTGCCCGCACCACCCGGCCCCAACAGGCCAAACAGCGTGCCGCGCGGGATGTCCAGGTCAATGCCCTTCAGCGCCTGTTTGGGGGCCGATTTGCGGGTGCCGGCATAGGTCTTGGCCAGGCCGCGCACGGAGACCGCGTTGTCGGGCAGGGTTTCGGGCGGCAGTTGGGCAAGCGGCGTGGCCATGCGGGATCCTCCGGGCGAGGCGGGTGGACATGATGTCGGTCTTGCGGCCCCCAGGCTCTCTAGTATCATCCCGCCCTGCGTTTCAAGCCAGGATCGGGGGATATCCCATGACCGCGACAGATGTGCTGCCGCCAGAGGTGGTCAGCGTCGACGCCCATGCCGAGCGGGTGATGTGTGACGGCAGCCGGGCCATGGTCGATGGGGCCGTGGTGCTGGACACAATGAACCCGGCCTTGGGCCACCCGGCGGTCTATTACAGCTTCGGCGACCGCAGGACGGTTGTCTGCGGCTATTGCGGCCGCCGGTTCGAAAAGCCCGCCAAGGCGCCCTGAACCATGCCCGAGGACATCCGGGCGGCCGATCCCAACACCTATTACCTGGTCGACGCGTCTGGCTTCATCTTCCGGGCCTTCCATGCCCTGCCGATGATGAACCGGCCGTCGGACCGGACGCCGGTGAACGCGGTCTATGGCTTCACCGGCATGCTGATGCGGCTGATCGATGACTTGAAGGTCCAGCACCTGGCGGTGATCTTCGATGCCTCGGGCACCACGTTCCGCACCGAGATCTTCGACCAGTACAAGGCCAATCGGGGCGAGCCGCCCGAGGAGCTGGTGCCGCAATTCGCCCTGGTGCGGGAGGCGACCCGGGCCTTCGGCCTGAAGGTGATCGAAAAGACCGGTTATGAGGCCGACGACCTGATCGCGACCTATTGCCGGGCGGCGACCGAGGCCGGGCAAAAGGCGGTGATTGTCTCCTCGGACAAGGATTTGATGCAGCTGGTCTCACCCACGGTGTCGATGTTCGACCCGATGAAGAACCGGGTCATCGGCGCCGAGGAGGTGGCGGAAAAGTTCGGCGTGCCGCCCGACCGGGTGATCGATGTCCAGGCCCTGGCCGGTGACACGGTCGACAACATCCCCGGCGTGCCGGGCATCGGGGTGAAGACCGCGGCCCAGTTGATCACCGATTTCGGTGATTTGGACGCCCTGCTTGAGCGGGCGGTGGAGATCAAGCAGCCCAAGCGGCGCCAAAACCTGCTCGACCATGCCGAGATGGCCCGGTTGAGCCGCCGGCTGGTCACCCTGGCCCAGGATGTTCCTTTGGAGATTGGCCTGGACGATTTGGACCTGCCCCGGTTCGATCCGGGGCCGCTGACCGCGTTCTTGGGCGAGCAGGGCTTCAAGAGCCTGACCGCCCGGGCGGCGGCCTGGCGCCAGGGCGGGGCGGGGACGGCCGCGCCGGGCGTCGATGCCGAAGCCCCCCTTCCGCCCGAGGCGGTCGAGGCCGATTACAAGCTGGTCACCACCCCCGAAGGCTTGGAGGCCTGGATCGCGCTGTGCCGGCAGGTGGGGGTGATGGCCCTGGACACGGAGACCACGGGGCTGGACGCGTCCCGGGCCGGGCTGGTCGGCATCAGCCTGGCCCACGCGCCGGGCGCGGCCTGCTATATCCCCATCGGCCACAGCGATGCCGGGGCCCAGGACGGGCTGGTCCTGGAGCCGGACACGGCGCGGCCCCCCGCCCCGGAGCAAATGCCCCTGGACACCGCGCTTGCGCTGCTGAAGCCGCTGTTGGAGGACGACAGCGTGCTGAAGGTGGGGCAGAACCTGAAATACGACTACCAGATCCTGGCCCGCCACGGCATCCGGGTGACCCCGGTCGATGACACCATGCTGTTGTCCTATGTCCTGGACGGCACCGCCCACGGCCACGGCATGGATGAATTGGCCCAGCTGCATCTGGGCCACGCCACCACCAAGATCGACAGCCTGATCGGCAAGGGCAAGGCCCAGATCACCTTCGACCGGGTGCCGATCGATAAGGCCCTGCACTACGCCGCCGAGGATGCCGATATCACCTTGCGCCTGTGGCGGCTGCTGAAGCCGCGCCTGGCGGCCGAGCGCATGACCCAGGTCTATGAGCGGATCGAGCGGCCGATGATCACCTTGATCGGGGAGATGGAGACCGCCGGCATCAAGCTGGACCCGGCGATCCTGAAGGCGATGTCGGAGGAGTTCGCGACCCGCCTGGGCACGCTGGAGGGTGAGGTCCACGATCTGGCCGGGCGGCCGTTCAACCTGGGCTCGCCCAAGCAGTTGGGGGAGGTGCTGTTCGACGAATTGGGCCTGCCCGCACCCAAGAAGACCAAGACCGGCGCTTACGCGACCGGCTCCGAGGTGCTGGAGCCCTTGGCCCATCAGGGTTTCGAGATCTGCCAGAAGCTGTTGGACTGGCGGCAACTGTCCAAGCTGAAAAGCACCTATACCGACGCCTTGCAGGAGGCGATCAACCCCAGGACCGGCCGGGTGCACACCAGCTTCAGCCTGGCGGTGACCGCCACGGGGCGGCTGTCCTCCAACGATCCGAACCTGCAGAACATCCCGGTGCGCACCGAGGCGGGCCGCAAGATCCGCACCGCCTTCGTGGCCGAGCCCGGCCATAAGCTGGTCTCCATCGACTATAGCCAGATCGAGCTGCGCATCGTCGCCCATGCCGCCGATATCGGTGCCTTGAAGCAGGCCTTCGTCGATGGCACGGACATCCACGCCCTGACCGCCGCCCAGGTGTTCGGCGTGCCGATCGCGGACATGACACCGGAGGTGCGGCGGCGGGCCAAGGCGATCAATTTCGGCATTATCTACGGCATTTCCGCCTTTGGCCTGGCCCAACAGCTGGGCATCCCCCAGGGCGAGGCGTCCCGCTTCATCAAGGCCTATCTGGAGCGGTTCTCGGAGCTGAAGGCCTGGATGGACACCATCAAGGCCGAGGCCAAGAAACAGGGCCATGTCCGCACCCTGTTCGGCCGGAAATGCGTGATTTCCGGCATCGGGGACAAGAACCCGGCCCGGCGTGGCTTCGCCGAGCGCCAGGCGATCAACGCCCCCATCCAGGGAACGGCCGCCGACATCATCAAACGCGCCTTGGCCCGGATTCCGGCGGCGTTGGCGGCCGCTGGGCTATCCAAGGCCCGGCGGCTGCTGCAGGTCCATGACGAGCTGGTGTTCGAGGTGCCGGAGGGCGATGTGGACGCCCTGATCGCGGCCGTCCGGCCGGTGATGGAAGGGGCCGCCAGCCTGTCCGTGCCCCTGGTCGCCGAGGCCGGCGTGGGCGATACTTGGGGCGAGGCGCATTAGGGGCCGGGCGGGCGCGGTGCGCGCCGTGGCCACATACCAAACACAAAGGGCCACGCGGCGAAGGTGCCGCGCGGCCGATCGGACCCGAAGGGGAGGGGCGGCTTAGACGCCGCCGAACACCGCCGGGAAGGTCTGGTTGGCAATGTTGAAGCCGCTGGCGGCCAGGCCCGATTGGGCATCGGCCAGCAAGGCCAGCGCCTCATCGACGCTGCCGGCTTCGCTCAGATCGGGTTCGGCCCCGTTCTGGGCGGCCACCAGATCTTGCAGCGCGCCCTCGACGGTGCCGACATCCAGCGTGTCTTCGGTGGGATTGCCCTCGGCATCGACCGGCGCCGCGGCGGGCGTTTCGGTGTCGGCCGCACTCGACTGGGCGGTATCGGTTTGATTTGAGCGCAAGGCCTGGATAGACGCCTGCGCAGCAGCGGCGCCGCTGATCGGATCACTCATGTTCCATACCCCTTTTTTTGGATATTGTCCGGGTTCTCCCGGAAATATTCTGAATGTGTATGCCCTATTGACGGGCAAAAATCAAGGGTGATGCCGCCCCGTCACCGCCCGGTGAAGTCGGGGCGGCGCTTGTCCATGAACGCCTTGACCCCCTCGGCGAAATCCCCGGTCAGGGCCGAGGCGGCGAAGCGCTCCTGCTCGGCGGTCAGTTGCCGGTCCAGCCCGCGGTCGAAACTGCCCGAGATCAAATCCTTGGTCTTGGCGTAGGCGGCGGTCGGTCCGTGGGCCAGATGGGCCACCAGCTTGGCCAGCCCCTCCTCGAACTGGCTGTCCGGGAACACCCGGTTGACCAGATTCCACCGCTCGGCCTGGCGGGCGTCGAACCGGTCGCCGAACAGGGCGATTTCCATGGCCCGGCGGGATCCGACCACCCGCGGCAAATGATAGGTGGAGCCGCCGTCCGGGTTGGTGCCGATGTGGCAATAGGCCAAGGTGAAAAACGCGCTGTCCGCCGCGACGGCCAGGTCGCAGGCCAGCATCAGGCTGACCCCGAAGCCGGCGCAGGGCCCTTCCACGGCGGCCAGGAGGGGCTTGGGCATGCGCCGCATCAGGCTGATCGACTGATGGACATCGGCGATGAGGCTTTCGAACATCGCGCGCGTGCCTTCGTCCTGGCCGGCGCCGAGCGCCTCGGCGAACAGGGTCACGTCGCCGCCGGCCATGAAGGCGTGGTTGGCCCCGCGGATCACCACCACCCGCACCGCCGGGTCCGTGTCCACCTGGCTCAGCCCGCGGAACAGGGCTTCGGTCATGGCACCGTTCAAGGCGTTCAGGGCCTTGGGCCGGTTGAGGGTCAGGGTGGCGACCGGGCCTTCGATGTCCACCCGCACCGCCGGCGCCGTTTCGGTTTGGGCGCCCGTCGTTGCGTCCGCCATGGTCGATCGTCTCCCCGCTCAGTGGTCGGCCTGGCCCAAGGCCCGCCTCTGGTGTGAGCATAGCGCCGCGACACCGGCCTCGGCCAAGTCCAGCAAGCGGTCGAAGGCGGCGCGGGGGAAAGGGCGGTCCTCGGCGGTGCCTTGCACCTCCACGATCGCGCCCTCGGCGGTCAGCACGAAATTGGCGTCGGCGTCGGCGTCCTTGTCCTCGGCATAGTCCAGATCCAGCACCGGCTGCCCCCGGTACAGCCCGCAGGAGATCGCCGCCACCGGCGAGAGCACCGGCACCGCCTTGAGGTGACCGATTGAAACCAGATGCCCCAACGCCAGGCACAGCGCGACGTAGCCGCCGGTTATCGCCGCGGTGCGGGTGCCGCC
>CAYNRD010000147.1:0-6006 GCA_964399515.1 uncultured Mycobacteriaceae bacterium
GGGCCGAAATCGCCCGGCTGGAGGCCGAAACCCCGGCATCGGGCCGGCTGTCGGCCAGCGGCACCGTAGGCTTGGACATGGCCACGGGCCTGCCCGCCGATCTGCGTCTGTTCGCCACCCGGGCGCTGTTGGCGGAAACCGACGTGATCCTTGCCCCCGTGGACGCCGACCTGACCGTGACCGGGCCGCTGTTGACCGCACCGGTGGTGCGCGGGCGGATCACCCAGCAGGGAGTGGAAATCCGCATTCCGGACCGGCTGCCGGCGTCCGTCCCAACGCTTGAGGTGGTCGAGCTCAATGGCGGGCCGGGCCAGGGTCCGCCCACGGCCCCGCCGCCGTCGGCCCCGCCGCCCGATGTCACCTTGGATCTGGAAGTGGTGACCGGCCGGCCGATCCTCGTCAGCGGCCAGGGCCTCGATGCGGAGATCGAGGGGGATTTGCGGATCACCGGCCCCGCCGCCGACCCGGCCGTGGCCGGCGCGCTGAGCCTGCGCCGGGGCCAGTTGGACATCCTGAGCCAGCGCTTCACCCTGGACCGGGGCACGATCGAGTTTCCCGGTGGCCCGCTGGACCCCCGGCTGGATTTCCTGGCGGCGACGCCGGTGGGCGACTTGACCGCCCTGATCACCATCACCGGCCCGGCGGCCGCACCCATGATCATGCTGTCCTCCGAACCGGAGGCGCCGGAGGATGAGGTGCTGTCCCGGTTGCTGTTCGGCCGGGCCACCACCCAACTGACACCGGGGGAGCTGACCCGCCTGGGCCTGGCCACGGCGGAGTTGGCCGGCTTTGGCGGCGGCGGGCCCGGGGTCACCGACCGGATCCGCCGGCGCCTGGCCTTGGACCGGCTTTCGGTCTCCCCCGGCGGGGCGGCGGGCGCCACCCTGGAGGCGGGCCGCCAGATCAACGACCAGGTGTTCGTGGGCGTCCGGCAGGGGTTGGATGCCCAATCGACCCGGGTGACGGTCGAGGTCGAGGTGTTGGACAATCTCAACCTGGAGAGCGACCTGGGGGCCGACCAGACCGGCCGGCTGGGTGCCACCTACAGCATCGATTACTGAGCGCAGCGGAGCAGCCCCATGCCGTCCTGGCCGGACCATGACGACCGTACCCTGGAAGCGATGGCGGCGGCCCTGCGGTCCCAGCGCTGGGCGGTGGCCACGCCCGCCGGCGCCTGGCCGCGCCGCATCGGCCTGGCCGAGCAGGCCTTGGCGGATCTGTTCGGCCGCCGGCACGCGGTGACCACCTGCAACGGCTCGGCGGCGATCGTGCTGTCCCTGCAGGCCCTGGGCATCGGCCCCGGCGACCGGGTGCTGTGCCCGGCCACGACCTGGATCGGCTGCCTGACCGCGATCCTGCGCCTGGGCGCGCACCCGGTGCTGGCCGACGCGGAGCCCGACCGGCCCGTGGCCGATCTGGCCGCACCCGGCCATGCCGACATCCGGGCGGTGATCGCCATTCCGCTTTACGCCAGCCGGGTCGACCTGGCGCCGATCCGGGCCGCCTATCCGGCGGCGCCGATCGTCCTGGACCTATCCCATGTCCTGGCGGCCCCGGGCCAGGACCTGGGCTTCGCCGACGCGGCCGTGGCGATCGCCAGCCTGCAGGCCAGCAAGGTCCTGACCTGCGGCGAGGGTGGTGTCGCGGTCACCGACGACGCTGATCTGGCCCGACGGATCGAGGCTCTGCGCACCGACAGCCGGGTGCTGGACGGCCCGGCCGAGGCCGGTGCCAGCGCACTGATCCCGGGCCGGGTCGGGCACGGCGCCAACCATGCCCTGTCGGAACTGTCGGCCGGTGTGCTGCTGGATCAGATCGCCAAGCTGGGCCGGCACCGCGCGCTCCGGGCCACAGGCGGGCGGCACCTGCTGGCCCGGCTGGCGGCGCACGGCCTGGACGCCCGCGCCGACCCGGCCTGCATCGACAGCGGCCTGCATTACGGCATTCCGGTCCGGGTCCAGGGGCCGCCGGACACGGTCATTGATCGGGTCCAGGCGCAAACCGGCCTGGCGCTAAAGCGGTGCTACCCGCCCCTGCCGGACGACCCCCTGTGCGCAGTCGGGCTGGAGGCCCGGTATCGAGGCTTGACGCCCCGCCAAGGGCCGTTCCCGAACGCCCGGTCCTGGCATGACCGCGCGGTGGTGATCCCCCAGCAGGTGCTGCTGGAGCCCGAGGCGACGCTGGACCGGTTGGCGGCATCGATCGCGGGTGCCGGGGTGCCGGCGCGGCCCCCCGAGGCCACCCCTGCGGTCACGGTGGTGATGGTCACCGACGGCAAGCGGGCCAGCCTGGCCGACGCCTTGGCCGATGTTGCCGGCCAGACCTATCCGGGGCCGGTCCAGGTCCTTTTGGTGCTGGATCGGTGCCACCCCCAGGATCTGACCCTGCCCGCGGACCCGCCGCCCCACACCACGGTGCGGATCGACCTGGATGCGGACGGGCCGATCATCCGCCGAGTCGCGTCCCTGCGCGACATGGCGTTGCGCCTGTGCCAAACCCCGCTGGTCTGCTTTCTGGACGACGACAACCGCTGGGCGCCGGACCATTTGGCCGGCCTGTGGCGGGCCATGGCCGGGGCCGGAACGCCCGCCGCGCACAGTTGGCGGCGCCTGGTGCCGGCGGACGGCCAACCCTGGCGGGGCGACCATTTCCCCTGGCTCGCGGCCGGCAGCCCTGAGGAGCGGGCCCACCACGCCGCCTGCGTGGCCGCGCGCATCATCACCCCGGGCAGCGACGTGGTGAAGGACACCGCCCAGGGGGCGCCACCCCCCCTCAACACGGGCATGGTCGATTTGGGAACCTGGCTGTTCGAAACCGCGTTGCTGCGGGTGTTCGGCCTTGACTGGCGGCCGGCGGACCCCGCCACGCCGACGGACGGGCTGGGCGAGGATGACATCCTGCTTGCCCGCCTGACGGCGGCGGCGGTGCCGGTGGCCTGTTCGGAGACGCCGTCGCTGCTGTATGCCTTGGGGGGATTTTCCAATGACAGCAGCCAACGGCACCGGGCCTGGGTGGCGGCGGACCCGGTGTCCCGAACGTGACCGTTCGCGAGGCCGTGGGGGGCTTGAAAATGTTGACAGGCGTCGGCTATCGCCCTTGCCGCGCCCCTGGCGGTGGTGGCAGAGTCAAGGCCACGGCTGCAATTCGTCGCGCTCCCGCCCGTATGCTGCCTTAGTCCGGGCGTTTCTGTCCCAGAGTGGGGTCGGTCCCCCGAAGGCCCATGTCACCCCGTTTCGCATCAGATAAAGGACTGCTCCCGTGACACGACGGCGCGACCCCCTGTTGATCATCCTGGCCGGCTTGGGCTCGGTGACCTCCACACTCATCGCCGGCGTGGCCCTGGCCCGCAACGGCGCGCCGGTCATCGGCAGCTGGTGCCATGGCGCGCAGCTGCCCGGCACCGACGGCACGCCGATGACCCCGCGGGAGCTTCTGGACCTGCCCAGGCTGGGCGATCTGCGCTTCGCCGGCTTCGATCTGGCCGACCGCACCGCCTACGGCGCCGCCCTGGAGGCGGACGTGCTGTCGCGGGACCACATCGCGTCGGTCCGTCCGGAATTGGAAGCGGTGCGCGCCCAGCCGGGCGTCACCGCCGCCGATCTGGACGGGGACGGCGCCGCCGCCGCCATCGCCCGCACCCGGGCCGCCATCGCCGCCATGAAGCGCCAGCATGGCGCCAGCCGTGCCGTGATGCTGGTGGCACTGTCCACCGAGCCGTTCCGGGACCAGCCGCCCCAGGTCCGCTTCGATGATGAAACCGGCCGCTTCAACGGCACCGGCCTGACCCCGACCCTGTGCTACGCCATCGCCGCCGCCCAGGAAGGAGTGCCGGTCGCCAACATCACCCCCAATCGGGGGCTGGACGGCGCGGATTTCCAAAGCCTGGCCGAACGGCACCGTATCCCCTATGCGGGCAGCGACCTGAAGACCGGCCAAACCCTGCTGAAGACCGTGCTTGCGCCGGCCCTGATCGAACGGGGCCTGCAGATCGAGGGCTGGTACAGCACCAACATCCTGGGCAACCGGGACGGCGAGACCCTGAACGACGGCGAGAATTTCAAGACCAAGGAACGCTCCAAGCTGGGTGTGCTGGACTCGATCATCGACGGCCACCAGGAGCAAAAGCCCCACCACATCATCCGCATCGATTACTACAAGCCCCGCGGCGACAGAAAGGAGACCTGGGACTGCATCGATTTCACCGGCTGGGGCGGGTATGAAATGTCCATCCGGCTGAACTTCCAGTGCCGGGATTCGATCCTGGCGGCGCCGCTGGCGCTGGATTTGGCGCTGTTGCTGAGCGCCTGCCGGGACCGGGGTCTGGCCGGGCCGGTGCCGTGGCTGTCGACCTTCTTCAAGGACCCGCTGCCGGACGGCGACGGGCGGGTGGTGCATGCCTTCCCGGCCCAAATGGCGATGCTGCGGGACAGCGTGCTGGACCTGGCCCGTCAACCGACCGCGGCCCAAGCCGTGTGATCCGGCGCGGGCGGCGCCCCGATGGATTTCAACCCAAGGCGGGTCCCGCGGACCCGCCTTTTTCATGTCAGCGGCCTGTATGTTCATGATATGTTCATGCGGATACATATGTAATGCATTGTACTATTTTCGTTCGCGAAACCGGCCACGACTGCCCGAGGCCGGCCGGCTATCCCAGCCCTCGATGCCACCGGGACCGGATTTTTCCACCCTGCCGACCGCGCAAAAATGATTTCTCTAATGTTTGCGCATCGGGCGCGCCACCCGGGCGTCACGCCCGCGCTTGCTCCCGGTAATACCGGGCCACGACGCTTCGGCATTTGGAGGTCAGCGACGCGTCCGGGTCACCGGCACCCGCCACCTGGGCGATCAACTCGTTGCGGGACATGTGCAGGTCCCGGGCCATTTCGGTCAGCCCGTCCCAGAACACCGGCTCCAGGCGCATGCTGGTCCGGTGGCCGCCAACGGAGACGTTGCGGATGCCAAGCCGGCCATGGTCGGGCAACAGTTGGCGCACGGCGGCCTCGCGTTCGCCGATCTGCTCTTCGGCCACGCCCATCACCGCCCGCATCGCGCGCATCAGCCGCAACAGCCGCTTGAGACTGCGGGCGTCCAAATCGGGCAGCGAGTCCCGGCCAAGCCGGGTCATGTAGCCGCCGACCGCATAGCCCAAGGTGACCAGTTGATCGACAAACTCCAGATACTGGGACGGGTCCCGCTCCAACCGCGCCAGGGTGCGGTCATCATCCTCATCCAGGCCGTCGAACGCGACGACCGCCGCGCGCAACGCCAGATACATCATGTCGTCGGCTTGGGGGGTGTTCTCAGCCATGGGCGCCCTCGCTGACCCGTGGGTGGCTGGACCGGCGGCGCGCGCTGGGCAGGTCCATGGTCAAAAGCGCCGGCTCGGGCGCGTTGGTCAACCAGATCGGATCGCTGCCGGTCACGGTCCAGGCGGCGTTGCGATTGGATTCCAAATCCAGTCGCGCCACGACCGCGTAATAGGGTGCTGTGTCGTCCTTCGAGAACGGCACCGGATCCGGATACATGGGGTCTTGCTCGAACCCCATGCGCTGCCAGAACTTCATGACGCTCGTCTGGGAGTAGCCGCGCAGGGTGGAGAACCCCTTCGCCCAACAGAAATCCTTGCCCTTGCGCACCACGGCCATGCTCAGCCGCAGGGAGCGGTGACTGGCCAGCACGGCCAGCCGCTCAATGCGGGCGTGATCGCCGAAAAAGCGAATGCGCATGGTACCAACCGGCTCATCGCGCTTGTTGGCGATGTCCGAGGCCGCCGTCGGATCGGACCCGTCGAACTCTTCTCGATTGGGATACCCAAGTTCGCCGCAATACACCGCCGCGCGCACCATCATCGCATCGGTCTGCTGCTTCACATCGCTGGCGATCATAACCGAAATGTCAGACATCTGATGCCCCCATGATTTGTTCAGTTGGCAACCACGGGTATGCTGCACGCGGGGCGCCTTCGTATGTATGCGGAGACCAAACCCCTGTTTGGTGTTGATGGAT
>CAYNRD010000148.1:0-3929 GCA_964399515.1 uncultured Mycobacteriaceae bacterium
ACGTCGACGGTGCGCTATCTGCTGGTCCGTCAATCGCGCACGGCCGGGGTCGATCCAGACGCCGAAGCCAGTTGGGCCTTCGATCTGATCGAGCCGAACGGCGCGGCCGACTTTGCCTTTGAGCTTTGGCAGCAGTTCATCACCGGCGACACCAAAGAGCGATGGCCGATCGCGATCGCCGGGCGCTTTGGCGACGACCGCACCGCGAAGGCGCTGATCGATCAGGTGCCGCAATGGGTCGACGCGGGCCGTGGCAAGTTTGCCGAATACGCCGTGCGTGCGCTGGCCCACGTCGGCACCGACGTAGTAGCCGGGCCGGTCGTCGACCTCGGCGTAGCCGCGCGTCTGGCGGGACTGGAACCCGCGATCGAGAAAGGGGAAGTCGGGCAACTCGCTGGCGTCGCCGATGCGGCTCTCCCATCCGTTCACGGACCACCCGCGCCACGCGAGGAGCGTCCCGGACGTGGCGTTGCCGTAGAAGAACGCGCCTTTCAGCGCCCAGTCGATGCGCGAGCCCGAGGTCACCGGCCGGATCTCCGCCCCCAGCATGCGCATGCGGAACACATTGGGCTTCTGCCGGGCAACGTCGGTATCGCCCATGTAGATCACACAGGGCAGGTCGAACAGGGCGCAGACGGTCGCCACCGCCACGCCGTGCTGGCCCGCCCCGGTCTCGGCGATGATCCGCCGCTTGCCCATACGCTTGGCCAGCAGGATCTGGCCGATGCAATTGTTGATTTTGTGGGAGCCGGTGTGATTCAGCTCATCGCGCTTGAAGTAGATCTTGGCGCCGTTCCGGCCGGTCTCATCCCCGGCGCGCAGGGCGGCGGTCAGCCGTTCGGCGAAATAAAGCGGGCTGGGCCGGCCGACATAGTGGGTGAGGTAGTATCGCAGCTCCGCCGTATAGGCCGGGTCCTGGCGGGCGGCGTCATAGGCGCGCTCCACCTCCAGGATCAGGGGCATCAGGGTTTCGGCGACATAGCGGCCGCCATAGATGCCGAAATGGCCGTCCTCGTCGGGGCCGGACCGAAACGTGTTCGGCAACACCTGTCCGGCGGCGGTCGCTTCGGTCACGTCATCCCTCCTCAAGGCAAACCCGGATCGCCACGGGTGCGCTGAAACGGTGATCCACGATGCCGACCCATGACGACATCCGCCCCGCCTCCATTGCGCTGAATGGGCGCGACCATACAGCCAAGCCCAAGCCGATCACAACCGAGCGGCCGGCATGACTGTCATGATCCGGTAAACTTTGCGTGGGGTGGCGGTGTCGGCCCCGGGCGGGGGCCGGTCACGCGGCCCGGGCCGCCCCAATGAACCCACGAATCTTTTGGGGGGACTTGTGCCCCGGCCGATCCTCCAGGGAGGAGGAGGCAGCCACCGCCCCGGCACCGGTCAGCCGCACCGCCTCGGCCACGTTCGCCGCGTCCAGCCCACCCGACAGCATCCACGGCACCGACCAGCGGCGGCCCGCCAGCAAACGCCAGTCGAACGCCACGCCGTTGCCGCCGGGCAGTTCTGAAACCCCGGGCGGCAGCTTGGCATCGAACAACAACTGATCGCACACGTCCTGATAGGTCAGGGCCCGGTCGACATCCTCGCCCGTGGCGATGCGCACGGCCTTCATCACCGGCACGCTGACCGAGGCGCGGATTTCCCGCACCCGGGCCGGGGTTTCATCGCCATGCAACTGGACCAGGTCCAGCGGGACCTTGGACAGGACCTCGCGCAACTCCTCATCGGACGGGGTGACGAACAGCCCGACCACCCGGGTCGTGGTCGGCACCCGGGCCGCCAGCAGCCGGGCCTGATCGACGGCGACATGACGCGGGCTGGGCGGAAAGAACACGAAGCCGACATAACGCGCCCCGGCGGCGGTCGCGGCATCCAAGGCCTCCGGCGTGCGCAGGCCGCATATCTTGACGTCGATCATGGCGGGGGATTTGGCGGCGCGGACGGCGTAGATCAAGCGCCGCGCGACCCCGGCGCCAGTTCGAGTAGAATCCGGTCGGCCGCCTGGCCCGGGTCGGTCGCCCGGGTGATCGGCCGGCCGATCACCAGGAAGTCGGCGCCGTCGGCAAGGGCCCGTTGGGGCGTGGTCACCCGTTTCTGGTCATCGGCATCGCCGCCCTCGGGCCGGATGCCGGGCACCATCAGGATTGGATCGGTGCCGAAACGAGACCGGACATGCCCGATTTCCAGCGCAGAACACACCAGTCCGTCCATCCCCGAATCGAGCGCCAGAAACGCCAGGCGGTCAACCTGGGCATGCGGGCCGCCGCCATCGACGCCCATTTGACGCAGATCCTCCTGGTCCAGACTGGTCAGCACGGTCACCGCCAGCAATTTGGGCCGGGGCACCGACAACGTCTCGGCCGTGTCCCGGGCGGCGGCCAGGGCCGCCCGCATCATGGCGCCGCCGCCGGAGGCGTGCAGGGTCAGAAACCGCACCCCCAGTGGCACCAGCGCCCGAACCGCACCCGCCACCGTGTTCGGGATGTCGTGCAGCTTCAGGTCCAGGAAGATCGGCAAACCATGGGCGCGCAGCCGGTCGAGGCCGGCCGGGCCATGGGCCGAAAAGAACTCCAAGCCCAGCTTGAGCCCGCCAACCCGGCCGCTCAGCTCATGGGCCAGGTGGTCCGCCGCCTCCAGCGAGTTTGTATCGACTGCGCAATAAATTGGGTTGTCCGGCTTTGCCGCCATGGTGGGGTCCCCGCTGCCGGGTCAAGGAAGGTCACGGGTACCGGTGGGTCGATGATGCGCCCCGGCCCGATGCCCGCCGGTCCAGAGTTAAAGCATCTTTCGCCGATCCATGCATCGCCGAACGCCGCGTCACGGGATTACATGATGGGTTCGGCCCCAGCCGGGTCGCCGACCCAAACCGGGTCACGCCGCCAGGGCGTTGGCCGATTTGCACGTTTCCGCGAAGCCCGCGGACAGGAACGGCGGCTGCTTGAACAGGCCCTTCAGCCAAGCAGCCAGCATGCACAGCTCCTCCAGCTTCAGGACCTCGTCCAAGGTGCCGTCGGGGAAGGAGATCTGAAAGCTTTCCGCGACGACGTCCATGATCTGCTCGATCTGTTCGGTCGTCAGGCCAAGATCCTCCTCCAGGGAGGCATCCCGTTTCAGGGTCTCTTCGGCGACGCCATATTCATCCCGGATCAGTTTCACGATCCATCGGAACATGTGCATCCAATTTTTGACGTCGTCGACCGAACTGGCCATGGGTTCGCCATCCCATTTCAGAAATGAAATGATTTTGGGCGCTGGATTTCGAGAGCGGGGCAGGCCCATCCAGATCCGTCCCGATGTCGGGGACCCTAACGCCAAGCGCCTAACCTAAGGTTAATCAGCCTCCGCGGCGGCCGGGCATTCGGCATCGGCCGGGCGCCCACGAAATGTTTACCACCAGGTGATTAGGGTGTCCGACGTCACCGGTCTATACGAAGGTTCAGAATTAGGTTAGTTTACGATGTTACGGAATATCCGGTGACAGTCGTCGTCCGAGCGGCGGTGACGGTGATGGGAGATTCTGGTGTCTGGCCCGCCCCGGTTTACCGGCGGGCGCCGTCGAAAAAGGCGGCCCGACTGGGCAAAAGCCCGCGCGCATTGATCACCCTTGCCATGACCGGCCCGACCACCGTCGGGACCCGTGCGTTTCGCGCCTTTTGGGGGCGTGGGCGGGCCATGGCGCGCGAGGCAGGTATCCGACGCCGTGAGCATCTCTTTCAGCCCCACCAGCGCCCTGGACGCGACCCTGATCGGGTTGGCGCCCACCCCAGGGCATCAGGGGCGGGGGCCCCCCACCCCCGGTTGGGGCGGTGGCCCGGCGACTACTAACGTTGGCCGGCCTTGCTGGCCGGCCGACGCGCAGTGAGGCGCAGCCGAACGCAGCGCCGGAGCCCGAGCGCGAGCGAGGAGCGAGCGCG
>CAYNRD010000148.1:3939-6004 GCA_964399515.1 uncultured Mycobacteriaceae bacterium
GCCAACGCCACCGCCCGAGCCGCCCCCCACCACCCCGCCGCCCTCGCCCGCAAGTGCGCTGGACGGGACCGGCTTTCCCGGTTCGGCCACCACCACCACCGATGCCGTGCTGGTGACCAGCCCGGGCGCCGTGCAGCCGCCGCCCTTTGCCAGCGACGTGCCGAATTTGGACCCGTCGACCCTGTTCGCGATCATTGAAGAGACCCAATCGGTGGACATCCCGGCGGTGCTGGCGTCCACCACGCCGCCGACGCTCGGGTCGGGGTCCAGCCTGACCGAACAACTGGCCGCCATCGCCTTCGGCCAGCTGGCGGCCGAGGCCGTGGCGCCGTTGCCAGGCAATTCCGCCGCCGGCAGCGCCACCGCCCTGCAGGAGGCGGCCTTCGCCGACGCGATCGTTGAGACCCTGGATGACGTGGATGTTGAGACCGGCCCGACGTCCGCCTTCTCACCGCCGACCGAGGCGCAATCCATCGCCGCCGCGGTGTTCGACACCAGCGTCGCCTAACCGGGCCCCGGGGCCCGTCCCGATCCCCCTGGGGTCCCGTTCAAGGGATCCAATGATCGGGAGACTTGCGCGCTCTCACCCTCAGGACAGAACGGAGCGTGCCGGTCAGGAGGTGGTGACCGCGGTCGAGCCCTTGGCCAGTTCCTTGGCGGCGACCTGCTTGGCGGCCTGATCGGCCAGCTGCGCCGCTTCCGCCTCGGCGGCGCGGGACTGCAGCGCCCCCTCCCGGGTCTTGAGCGCCAGTTCCTTGTCCAACTCCCGGCCGACCGTGGCCGCCTTGGCTTCCGACTTCTTCAGGCGGGAGGACAGCGACCAGCGGCGCCCGGCCCCGAACGCGGCGCCGAGCAACAGCCCCAGGCCCAAGGGTAGGAGCGCCACCGCGTAAAGCGGCACCACCAGGATGAAGCCGAGCGGCCAGAGGCCCAGGGACACGGCCTCACGATTGGTGATCGCGAAGGAGATGATCACCGCCGCAACCGGGATCAGGATCAACCAGCGCAGCATTTTCATGATCTCTCCTTTCCGCCCGACCGTCCGGCCCTTGAGCCGGTCACTCTTCGGTGTTCAGGCGTTCGCGCAGTTGTTTGCCGGTCTTGAAGAACGGGATGAACTTTTCCGCCACATCGACCGATTCGCCCGTGCGCGGGTTCCGCCCGGTGCGCGCGTCCCGCTGCTTGACCGAAAAGGCGCCGAAGCCGCGCAACTCCACGCGCTTGCCGGCACACAGCGCTTCCATGATCTCTTCAAAGATGGTGGTGACGATCCGCTCGACATCGTGCTGGCGCAAGTGGGGATTCTTCTCCGCCAGCCTTTGGATCAGTTCGGATTTGGTCATCGAGGTCACACCACACTCACATCACCCAAGGGGGACCCCCAAGCGCCTGGAAGCCACCGCAGGGGGTCTGGCGCGATGGTATGGCCCCGTGCTTGGGCCGAACGGTTTGAACTCGGCGGGTTTGCCGGGCCGCCACCGCATCCCGGGCCCGGGACCGCGCCCAGACCGGAAAGGTGCCAGAGCCCCCGCGGGAGTTCAAGCCTAACCCCCTCAGACACAACGATTTTCCACGGGCACGAAAAAACGGGCCGTGATCGCTCACGGCCCGCTTGCTCGATTGGCGGCCGATGGCCCGGTCAGTCGTCGTCGGACTTGCCGGTTTCCCGCGCCTTCAAGGCGGCACCCAGGATATCACCCAGGGACGCACCCGAATCCGACGAGCCGAATTCGGCCATCGCCTGCTGCTCCTCATCCGCTTCCCGCGCCTTGACCGACAGGCTGACCTTGCGGGCCTGCTTGTCCACGTTCAGCACCTTGGCATCGACCTTCTCGCCAACCGCGAACCGGTCGGGCCGCTGCTCGGACCGGTCCCGGGACAAATCGGACTTGCGGATGAAGCCGGTCAGCGGCGCGTCCTCGCTGCCCAACGACACTTCGATGCCGCCGTCCGTCACCTGGGTGACCGTGCAGGTCACGATCGAGCCCTTGCGCACGGTGCCGGCCGCCGCCTCCATGGGGTCGCTTTCCAGCTGCTTGATGCCGAGCGAGATCCGCTCCTTCTC
>CAYNRD010000149.1:0-5949 GCA_964399515.1 uncultured Mycobacteriaceae bacterium
CCCCCGCCGGTACCACGCCACCGCCTGGGCCAGGTCCTGGGCGACGCCCAGGCCCCGCTCGTAACAGACCCCCAGACAGATCATCGCCCGGCCATTGCCGGCCTCAGCGGCTTGGCGCAGGCCGGCGATCACGCCGGGCGGGATCTGGGCCTGTTGGCGCCATAGGGTCACCAGGTAAGCGCTGGCCTGATCGGCATAGCCGTTGGGCCGATCGCCGCCGTCCGGCCAGTTTAGCAAGGCGGTGGTGATTGGGTGGGTGGAGAAATCCCGCGCCAGGCGGCCCAGGAGTTCGGCCATGGCACCCGGGGCCAGATGCCAGGCGGTTTTGGCCAGCCGGTCCACATCGCCGCCTTCGGCCAGGTATTGCAGGATGAACCACTCCCCCAATAGGTCCGGCTCCAAGGCCGGGATGGTCAGGCTTGGCTCATCAGCCTCAATCGGCGCGCTGACCAGGGACAGGGCTTGGGCCAAGGTCGGGTCATAGGGCATCGCCCATCCCGGAAGCGGGTCCAAGGTCCTGGTGTCCAGGGACCGGATCATGGTGGCCAGCGCCGCGACATCCAAAGCCGGGTGGGAGCGGCGCAGCGATGGCCGCTGGCCGGCGAAATAGGGTTTGCAGCGGTTTTGCCAGTCCCGGGTCAGGGTTTCGGAGAGCAGGTCCTCCCGACTCCAGCCGGTGATGTCGTCCCCGGCGGCCAGGGCTTCGGCCAGGAAATAGGCGATCAGCGGCCGGCCCGCGGGGTCGAGTTCCCGCAAGCGCCGGTCGATGGTCTCATCCTCCACGGCCAGTGCCGCCGCACCTTGGTGCTGTGCCCAGCGCTTGACGAGCGTCACCAGCCGGTCCCGGCCCAGATCGGTCAGTTCCACCGGATCATGCCCGGCGCGGCGGTCCAGGATCACGGTCTCTTGATCCGCCAACAGGCGGCTGAACCAGTCTGCCCGGCCGCCGGCGCTGGCCAGCCCGCCCCGGTCCCAGCGCCCGCGTTCGACGAACACCAGCCGCACCGGCCAGTCCAGATCGGCCCGCCCGGCCAGCCGCCGCAGCATCGGGCCCAGGGTTTCGTGCTTGCCGATCACGTAATCGACCGCGATCAGGGTCGGCCGTTCCGGCTGCCAGGTCTTCCATCGGTCCCGGAAACTGGCCAACTCATCCGCCGACAGAAAGCCGGCGTGCCAGCCGCGCGCCGCCAGTGTCTCGGCCAGGTCCAGGGCCAGCCGGCTCTTGCCCTGGCCGCCGTCGCCGGCCAGTTGCAGCCAGCGGAAGCCGGGGCTTGTGTCGGCGAAGGCCAGCAGTGCGGCCCATTCCGCCGCCCGGCCGATCACCGGCAGCGCCCGGGCCCGGAAATGGCGCCCACCGGCCACCCCGCGGCGCTCCAGGTGCAGGGGCGGCAGCAGGTGCCGGCGCAGGTCTTGCAGTTCGGCACCTTGGGCCAGCGCCAACCGGATCAGCTCATCGGCCTTGGCGTCGAGCGCGCCCAGGGTGCGTTCGATCTGCTCCAGCTTGGTCAGGATCAGGTCCAGGGCCTGGTGCAGGCGCGGGTCCACCCCCTCTTGCGCCCTGGCGTGGAAGGCCCGGGCCAGGCCGGCCAGATCCGCCTTCAGCTCCTGAAGGCCGGTTTCCAGATCGCCCAGCTTATAGGCGGACCAGATCTTCTCGAACCGGTCCTGGGTCTTCAGCTCTTCGCCCAGGCACAGGCGGAAGGCATGGCGCCAGCCGGTCTGGGGGTCGAAGAACGCGCCATGAACCTCCGCCGGGCAGGTGTTCTGTTGGGTCTTGGTGACGCTCAGAAACTCCAAGAACGCCAGCGCCTCTAGCCGGTCGGCGGTGTCCTGGTCCGGAAACCGCCGGAAAGCGGCGCTGATCGTGTCGGGGGCGATCAGCGGCAGCCGCTCTTTCGGGATCTTGGCCACCCAGTCGGCCGGGGCGCCAAGGGCGCGCTGGGCCTGGGCCAGGGCCCGGTCGGCGGCTTTGACGAACCGAGCCAGGCCGGCCCGGGCGCCGTCGGACGCGGCGTAGGTCAGGCGGTGCTCCCGGTGCAGGGCGGCCAGGATCACCCGGCTGGCGCGAAACCCCGCCACCCGAGCCGCCTGCTCCATATCATGGTTGACCGGTTCGGTGCCGTCGGTCAGCCGGCCGGCGATCGCCTGAAGACCCTGCTTGCTGTGGTCATAGGCACAGTCGGCGATGAAGCCGGCGACGGTGCCGACGGCCAGTGCCGAGAACAGATCCGCCATCGCCGCCGGCCCTCACCCCGCCCGGCCGGTCAGGCCTGTTCGTAATTGTCGGCGACCAGGCGGTCGAGCAGGCGGACGCCGTAGCCCGTACCGCCCTTGGCGGCCAGTTTCAGGTCCTTGGTCGACCAGACCATGCCGGCGACGTCCAGATGGGCCCATTTGGTGCCGGATTCGATGAACTTCTCCAGGAACACGGCGCCGATGATCGAGCCCGCCCAGCGGCCGGCGGCGATGTTTTTCAGGTCGGCGATGTCGCTTTCCACCTGCTTGGCATAGGCGGCCCCCAGCGGCATGCGCCACAGCCCTTCATCGGTGGCCCGGCTGGCGGCCAGCAATTGGTCGGCCAAACCGTCGTCATTGGCGAACAGGCCGGCATGCTCATGGCCCAAGGCCACCAGGATGGCGCCGGTCAGCGTCGCCAGGTCGATGACGGCGGCGGGCTTGAAGCGTTGCTGGGTGTAGGTCAGCACGTCGGCCAGCACCAAGCGCCCCTCGGCGTCGGTGTTCAGCACCTCGATGGTCTGGCCGGACAGGCTTTTGACGATGTCGCCAGGCCGCTGGGCAGCACCGTCCGGCATGTTTTCGACCAGGCCGATGATGCCGACCACATGGGCTTTGGCCTTGCGCCCGGCCAAGGCCTTCATGGCGCCGGTGACCGTGCCGGCCCCGCCCATATCCCATTTCATGTCGCCCATGCCGGCGGCGGGCTTCAGGGAAATGCCGCCGGTGTCGAAGGTGACCCCCTTGCCGACCAGGGCCAGGGGCGGCGTGTCCTCGGAAACGCCCTCGCCCCGCCAGTGCATGACCACCACCCGGCTGCCATGGGCAGAGCCCTGGCCGACCGCCAACAGCGCGTCCATGCCCAGCTTCTGCAATTGCTTGTTGTCCAGCACCTCCACCTGCACGCCCAGCTTTTCCAGCTCCTTGCAGCGCTTGGCGAAGCTGGCCGGGTACAGGACGTTGGCGGGCTCGGACACCAGGTCGCGGGTCAGGAACACGCCGTCGGCCACCTTGTCCAAGGGGGCGAAAGCCTGTTTGGCGGCGGTCGGCCCCTTGACCATGATGGTCAGCTTCAGCTCTTCGGGTTTGGGGTCCTCGCCGGCGGTCTCACCGTCGGCGGCGTCGGCCGGTTTGGCCTTCTTGGTCTTGTAGCGGTCAAAGCTGTAGCCGCGCAGCCGGGCGCCCAGCGCCACATGGGCCGCGAACAGCTTGGGCGCCACATCGGCGCCGTCCACCGGATCGACCCGCAGCGCCACTTCGGTCTCGCCCAGGGATTTGGCGGTCGCCTGCAGCTTGGCGCCCAATTGCTCCAGCTTGGCCGTGGTCAGGGCGGCCGGCTTGCCCAGGCCCAGCAGCCACAGGCGCTGGGCGCCGATGCCCTCCACGCCCGGGATGGTCATCAGCTGTTCGAACTTGCCGGAAAACCGGGGGCTTTGCTCCAGGACCCGGGTGATCAGCCCGCCCAGGGCCTCGTCCAGGGCCTTGGCCGACGGGCTCAAGCTCTTGCCATCCAGGATGGTGACGGCCAGGGCGCCGGATTTCGGCGACCCATGGTCCGCGAACGCGATCTTCATTGACGTCTCCAAGTCATTTTTGGCGGCGAGGGTATCGGGGAAAGGGGTGGCGGCTCAACCCCTGGCCCGCCTGGCACAGGATCGCCGGGCGGCCCCGGCGCCCGTCCGGGCGGCTCTCCACCCCCCTCGCCCGGGGCGCGGCATTTGGCTATAAGGCGGGAATGGACCGTATCAATCTCTACATGTTTCGCCACCTCGCGGTCGCCACCGCCATCGCCACCATGGTGCTGGTGTTCGCCCTGTGGCTGACCCAATCCCTGCGCCTGCTGGAGTTGATCGTCGATGGTGCGGCGCCGGCCGGCATCTTCCTGCAGATGGTATGGCTCAGCCTGCCCAACTCCTTGCAGGTGGTGGTGCCGGTCGCGTTGGCCGCGGCGATCTTCTTCACCTATGACCGCATGCTGGGCGACAATGAGATGGTGGTCATGCGTGCCGCCGGCCTGGGTCCGATGGGTCTGGCCAAGCCGGCCCTGGTGTTGGCGGCGATCCTGATGATGGTGAATTTTTTCCTTACTCTTTGGCTGGTGCCGGTGGCCAATCAGGAGTTCCGGGCCCTGCGCAACATCATCGTGACCGAGTACGCGACCTTGGTGCTCCGGGAGGCGCAGTTCAACGCCCTGTCGGACACGGTCACCGTCTATTTCCGGGACCGGCTGCGCACCGGGGAAATCCAAGGCATCCTGATCCAGGACAACCGGGAGGATGGCCTGCCGGTGACCATCACCGCCGAGCGCGGCCTGATCCGCCAGACCGAGGACGGCCCCCGGGTGGTGATGTTCAACGGCCGCCGCCAGCAGACCGAAACCGGCACCGGCCGGCTGAATGTGCTGCATTTCGACCAGTACGCGGTGGATCTGGAGGTGCTGAAGCGGGCGGCCCGGACCGTGGGCAACCACCCGCGCGAACGCTTCATCGGCGATTTGCTGAACCCGTCCGAGCAGGATTTGGCCAACCCGAAGCTGGCCAAGCGCCTGGTCGCCACCGGCCATGAGCGGCTGTCCGGCCCGCTGTTGAACATCACCTTCGCCATGATCGCGCTGGCCGCCATGCTGTCGGGCAGCCTGAACCGGCGCGGCTATCGGCACCGAATCATCATCGGGCTTGGGGCGTTGGTCGGCGTCCAGGTGGCGGTGCTGGCGATCCGCAGCGTGGCCCGGGACATGGTGGAGATTTGGCCGGCGATGTACGCGGTGCCGATCCTGTGCGTGCTGCCCTGCCTGTACCTGCTGTACCGCCACCCCAGGGCGCGCCGGGTCGAGCCGCCCGCGCCCGCCGCCGCCTGACCGGGGACGCGCCATGGGCCCCACCGCCTTGCTCGCCCGCTATATCGGCCGGCAATTCCTGCTCAATTTCCTGGGCCTGTTCCTGGCGATCATGGCCATCGTCTGGGTGTTCGAGTTCGTCGAGCAGTTGCGCCGGGTCTCGACCCGGCCCGAGGCGGGCATCGGCGTGGCATTGGAACTGTCGTTGCTGAAGCTGCCGATCACCATGGAGCATCTGGTCCATTTCACCGTGCTGTTCGGGGCCATGTTCACCTTCTGGCGGCTGACCCGCAGCCAGGAGTTGGTGATCGCCCGGGCCTCGGGCGTGTCGGCCTGGCAATTCCTGTTCCCGGTGGTCGCGGCGGCGGTGCTGATCGGGGCGGTCAAGGTGGCGATGGTCAATCCGGTTAGTGCCGTGCTGGTGGCCCAGTTCGAAGCGTTGGAAGACCGCTACATCCACGGCCGCAGCGACCTGCTGGCCGTCTCGCGCAGCGGGTTGTGGCTGCGGGAAAAGGATGAGGGCGGATTCTGGGTCATCCATGCCCAACGCACCGCCCCTGACGAGATCCTGCTGGAAAACGCCCTGTTCCTGCGCTTCGACCCCCAGGATCGCTATACTGGCCGGATCGATGCGGAAACGGCCCGGCTAGACGGCGGCGCCTGGCATTTGGAGCGGGCCTGGCTGGCGGACGGCGACCGGGCGCCGGAATTCCGGGACCGTCACAGCCTGCCCAGCCGGCTGACCGCCGAGGCGATCCAGGACGGCTTCGCCCCGCCCGAGGCGCTGTCGTTCTGGGACCAGCCGCAATTCATCGCCAAATTGGAGGCGACCGGGTTTTAGGCCGTCCAGCATCTGCTCTACAACAACGCGCAACTCG
>CAYNRD010000150.1:0-3653 GCA_964399515.1 uncultured Mycobacteriaceae bacterium
GGGGACAAGCCTAGTGCCAATGCCGAAGACCAGCCTTTCGCCATGCATCTGCTGCCCCGCCTGGATCGTTTGAACACCGCCCAGCCCGCCGATTACATGCCATGGACCATCGGCGGCCGGGTCGCCGGCTGGGTGCTGGCCGCCAACCGGCCGCTGTTGGCCCGCTATCGCCACGCGTTCACGGACACCGGCTCCGGCCTGGCGCTGACCGCCTGGGAGCAGACCGTGGACGCCCGGTCCCAGTTGCTGGCCAGCGTGCTGGCCGATCTGCGCGCGCGGGGCTGGCTGCCGCCGGCGGTCGATGAGCGCTACCCGGTCACCCAAGGCTGGGGGAAACCACCCATGGCCATCATCGACCGATCGGCGGCGGATTTCCTGGGCATCCGGGCGTTCGGCCAGCATCTGGACGGCTATGTCCGGCAGCCCGATGGTGGGCTGATGCTGTGGATCGGCACCCGGTCGGACAGCGTCCGAAAATACCCCGGCAAGCTGGATCATCTGGTCGCGGGCGGCCTGCCGCACGGGCTGGGGCTGATGGACAACCTGATCAAGGAAGCCGACGAAGAGGCGGGGCTTGATCCCGATCTGGTCCGGACGGCGCGGATGACCGGTGCCATCCGCTACCGCCGCCGGGTGGAAACCGGCCTGCAGGACCACACCATGTTCCTGTATGAGCTGGACATGCCACGGGACTTCGTTCCCCAAAACCGCGACGGGGAGATGCGGGGCTTCGCCCTGATGACGCCCGAGGCGGTGCTGGCCAAGATCGCCGAGGGCGACGCGTTCAAGTTCAACGTCAACTGGGTGCTGCTGGCGCTGATGATCCGCCACGGGATGATCACCGCCGACCGGCCCGACTATCTGGACTTGGTGGCCGAGCTGTCCGGCCCCTGGGCCGACTGGCCGATGCCGGACTAACCCGGCCGCGGCCTATCTAAAACTGCATGCTGGCGCGAAACCCGAAGCGCCGGGTCGGTTGGCCGACATCGACCAGGGTCGGAATGTCGCCCAACAGGAAGTCGGCGACACCGGAGACCGAGCCCGTGGCGGCCGGATCATTGATTGTGTTCTCCACGAACGCCTCCAACACGAACCGCTCGGCCCTCAGGCCCACCCGCAGGTTCCAGTTGTCGAACGGGCCGAAGGTGACGGCACCGGGATCGACGATGTTCGCGAAGTCGCTGGTGAAGGTGTATTCGGAGCGGATGAACCCATCGACCGGCCCCAAGGCGCCGTCCAGGATCCCAAGGGGCCGCTGATAGTCGCCGACCAGGGAGACGGTGTGGGTCGGTGCGTTGGGCAGGGTCTCTCCGGTCAGGTCGCCGAAGGGCGAGTCGGTGAAGTCCGTGAATTCCGCGAAGGTCAGCCCCCAGTCCAGATCAACACGAAACCCGGGCGCGGGAAGCGCCGAGACGCCGATTTCCGAGCCGATGCTCTGCGCCGAGGCGGCGTTGTCGATCACCGTGATGCCGACCACGTCCGTGGTCGAGACCACCTGGATATCGGTGTAGTCCAGATAGAAGCCGGCACCGCGCAGCGCCAGCCGGTTATCCAGGAACGTGGTGCGGAAGCCGCCCTCGACCCCGATCACCGATTCCTCGTCGAACGGCTCCAGCCCGCCCGGCGTGGCGCTGAACCCGCCGGCCCGGAACCCGGTCGAAAACGACAGGTAGGTGGAGAGGATTTAGGTCCAGTCATAGCGGATCGAGGCGTTGGGGGTCACGGCGGTGAACACCTCCTCCTCCTCCGCGAAGGGGGTCGGCGGGAACACCGGCGGCAACGGCGACAAGAACGGCACCACCGCCGGCCCGACGCCGGGGATTTCCGTCGCCAGCAGGCCTTCGCTGGTCGCCAGCAGGCCCTCTCCGTCGCCCACCGTGTTGACGGTGACCACGTCCCGGTTGAAGCGGGCGCCGGCGGCCAGTTCCAGCCGATCCGTGGGCGCCCAGCGCAGTTCGCCGAAGATGCCCAGGTTGAACACATCCTGCTCGGTGCTCAACGTCCCGAACGAGCCGTCATCGATGATCGCGGAGCCCGGCGGGATCAGGCCCAGGCCGGTGGCGAAAACGGTGACCGCCGGGAAGAAATCCGGGCCGCTGTCGACCACGAAGGCATCGTTGTTGGTGTTGAAGCTGAACGCGGCCCCGCCGTTGACCGACACCGTACCCAAGGTGCGGCCAAGATCCACCGCGGCACTTTCAAAGCGGAACTCCTGGGCGACCGATTGGTCAAGGCTTTCAATCTCGGTCGAAATGATATCCAGGGCCGTGAAGTCGCTGTCATCCAGGCTGTCGAGCGTGACGTTCAGGAACGAGGTCTTGCTGGACAGGGTGCCGAAGTCAAAGTCGTAGGCGACATCGCCGGTGATCAGCGCCCGGTCCAAGTCATCGTCATCGACCACGTCGATGTCCGAGGTTGGATCGCCCGCCTCGACGCTGTCCAGGGTGGCGGTCCTGGGCGCGTTGAACCGGGACCGGTCGAAGGACGCGCTGAAGTCCAGGGTCAGCCGGTCGGTCGGCTGGGACCGCAGGCTCAACCGGCCGCCGATATCATTCTGATCGATCGCGTCATCGACCGTGGTCAGGTCGATAAACCCATTCGAAACGCTGCCAAAGCCCACGAACCGCGCCGACAACAGCCCGTCGGGCAGGATCGGTGCGTTCAAGACGGTGCGGAATTCCCCATCGGGAAACGAGCCGATCTCGGTTGAAATTTCGGCCTCGAACGCATCGGTCGGCTTCTTGGGCACGAAATTGATCGCACCGCCGATCGTCCCCCGGCCGAAGGCGGTGCCCTGGGGGCCGAAGGCCACCTCGACCCGTTCCAGGTCGAACAGATTGGGATTGACGCCCAACACGCTGCCGGTCGGGTTCAGCAACACCCCGTCCACGAACACGCCGTTGGTCGGGCCGCTCGCGCTGTCCCCAACCAAGTTGGCGAGCCCCCGGATCGAGATGTCGACGTCCGTGGGATCGGACCCTTCGGTGAAGTTCACATTGGGCAGGCGCCGGATCAGGTCATCGGTGTCCTCAAGATTGGACCGCTCGATCTCCTCATCCCCCAGCACGACCACGCTGCCGGGGACATCCTCCAGCAGTTCCTCGGTCCGCCGGGTGGTCACCACAATCTCATCCAGGACCGTGGCTCCAGCTTCGGCCGCCGTCTCCGGGCCGGTGCCCGGCTCCGCGTCCTGGGCCAGGGCGGGCGCGGCCGCCAGACCGGCCATGAGGGCAAAAAGCGAGACGGTGCTGGAACGCATGACGGTACCCTTCATCTGATCGTCTTGGACGGGGACCGTGGTCCCGATTCCCGCTGATTTCGTTGATAATGAGAATCATTTTCATTCGCAACGCCAGGAGGCGCGAAATCCGGGCAGTGTTACGGATTGGCAACGATGCCGCCCGCCGCCACCGTGCTGGAGTGGGTTGAGAGTGATTTGCACTCGCGGTAGCGTTCGCGGCGCAGTATCACCCCTCCCCAGATCCCGCCCCGCCAAAGGACCCGAGATCGATGACCGACCGACCGCTCACCCTGGCCCAAGCCAATTCCGACGCCGGGGCCGGGGGCACCGACGCCGCGGCCCCAGCGGCTCCCCCTCCGGACGTGGTCGGCCAGGCGATCGATTGGCTGGCGCTCGGCGGGCCAGTGGTGGC
>CAYNRD010000150.1:3663-5930 GCA_964399515.1 uncultured Mycobacteriaceae bacterium
CTGGGCACCGCCGTGGTGCTGCTGAAGATGTTTCAGTTCACCCGGGCCGGCCTATGGTCCCAGCGCCCGGTCGAGCGCGCGGTCCGGGCGTTCCGCGCCGGCGACACCGGGCAGGCGCAGGCCCTGTTGGCGGACGCGCGCAGCCCGGTGGCCCAGGCGGTGGCGCTGGCGTTGCACGCCAGCCCACGCGGCCCGGCCGCCCGCGCCTTGGTCGAGGATGAGGGGGCCAGCTTCGCCGCCGACCGGCTGGACGGTTTGCGCCGGCATCTGAAACTGTTGGAGGTGATCGGCACCACCAGCCCGCTCTTGGGGCTGTTCGGGACGGTGATCGGCATGATCGAGGCGTTCCAGCGCCTGGAGGGAGCCGGCAACCAGGTCGATCCGTCGATCCTGTCGGGCGGGATCTGGGTGGCGCTGCTGACCACGGCGGTGGGCTTGGCGGTGGCGATCCCGGCGGTCTTGTTCCACACCCTGTTCGAGCGGATGCTGGAGCGGGTGACCAGCAGCATCGAGGTCAATGTGACCCGGGTGCTGACCCATGCCGCCGCGTCGGAAGCGGCGGCCGGACCGGCGCCCGAGGCGGGCCCGCACACCGCGCCGGAGGCGGGCAAGACCCCACCGGCACCCGGCTTGGTCTCGGCGGCCTGAGGCACCGGCCATGCGCCTGGCCCGCCCCGACCGCACCCCGGCGATGATCGGCCTGACGCCGCTGATCGACGTTGTGTTCATCCTGTTGATTTTCTTCATGCTGGCGACCCGCTTTTCCACCGAGCGGGCGTTCGATATCGGCCTGGCCAGCGGCGCAAGCGCGCCCGGTGGGGAGGTTGGCGCCGTGATGCTGCGGGTGGGGCCGGAGGGGGTCGATCTGGCCGGCGAACGCCTGGCTGCGGGGGCCTTGGCGCGCCGGCTGGAAACCCTCGCCCAGCGCGACGCGACCCAACCGGTGGTCGTGCTGGCCCGGGCCGGCACCGAGTTGCAGGACGTGGTCGCGGTCCTGGACCTGGCGCGACGTGCTGGCCTGGGCCGGGCCAGCCTGGGCAAGGCCGTGGGGCCGGCGCCATGATGCCGCTGCGACGCACGCCCAGGAAGCCGCCGGCGGAAAACGTCATCCCGTTGATCAACGTGGTGTTCTTGCTGCTGGTGTTCTTCATGCTGGCCGGGCGGCTGGGCCCGACCGATCCGTTCGAGATCCAGGTGCCGACCGCCCAGGCCGATCGCCCGGCGGACGACCCCGACCGGACCCTGTTCGTCGCCGCCGACGGCGAACTGGCCTTTCGCGGCCACCGGACCGGTTTGGCGCAGCTTCCAAGCCTGTTGGCCGCGCCGGGCGGGGCGCCGGGCGTTGGCACGGTCCAGATCAAGGCCGACCGCAACGCCGACGCGGCGCTGATCGTGGATCTTCTGGCGCGGCTGGGCGGGCTTGGCATCACCGACGTGGTCCTGTTGACCGACCCGACGCCGGGGGACAGCCCATGACCCCCCAGATGGATCCCGCCCCCCGGGAGGCAAGGCTGGTCTCGGTCGCGCTTGGTCTGGCGCTGGCGCTGCACGCGGGGCTGGCCTGGTGGGCCTTCCGCCAGGAGCCGATCTCGGGCAGCGGCAGTGCCGGCGCGCCCGCCGGCGGGCTCGCGGTCACGGTCACCGCCACCGGCCCCGTACCGGTGCCCGCCGTGGACCCGGCGGTGGTGCCGGTAACCGCCGTGGACCCCGCACCGGTACCGGTCACGGCTGTGGAGGTGCCGGATGTGGCGCCGGTGACCGCCGAGCGGGTCGAACTGGCGACGATCGCCGGCGCGACGGTCACCGTGGCGACCGAGCCGCCGCCGGTCGAAACCACGCGCCCGCGCCCGGTCGAGGTCGTGCCGCTGGTGGACGTGGCACCAACCCTGCCGGCGCCGACCCCGATCGATGTGCCGCCCCTCCCGCCCGAGCAGAGCGCCGCGACCGCGCCCGAGGCGACGGCCGTGATCGACAGGATACCGGAGGTCGAAACCGTGCCGCCGGACGCCATCCCGCCGGCGACCGACGCGGTGGCGGTGGCGGTGGCGGTGGCGGTGGCGGTGCCGGCCGAAACCGTGCCCGCCGAAGCCGTGCCCGCCGCGCCGGCCGCGGCCCAAACCCTGGATCCGCCGCCGGCGGTGCCGGTCCCGCCCCGGCGCCCGCCACCCCCGGACCCAGAACCCGCCAGCACCCCCGAGCCGCCGGCTCCCGACCGGCCCGCCGTGGCGGCCTTGCCCGATCAGGGGCCGGACCGGGCGCGCCCGGCC
>CAYNRD010000151.1:0-3300 GCA_964399515.1 uncultured Mycobacteriaceae bacterium
CCGAGCCCGAGATGGCGCCGGTCAAGGCCGAGGTGATCACCGCCACCATGCCGGGGCCGCCGGTCAGCCGCCGGGCCAAGGCCCGGCCCAGATCAATGATCGCCTCCGACGCGCCGGAGCGGACAAGGAACGCGCCGCACAGCACGAACATGAACACGAAGCTGGAAGAGATGGAGGCGATCTGCCCCAGCATGCCGTCCTCGTTATAGGTGGTGCGCAGCAGCACCACCTCCCATGACAGGCCGGGAAAGCCCAAGGACCCGGGCACGAACCGGCCCCACACCGCGATATAGCTCAGGGCGGCCAGGACCAGGATCGGCACCACCAGCCCGGCGGCGCGCCGGGCGGCCTCGCAGGCCAGCACGATGAACAGGGCACCGGCGGCGTAATCCGCCGCCGTGTAGTCGAAGCCGCGGGCGGCCAGCGGCACCTCCTGGGACAGGATGTACCCGGACGCCGCGACCGCCAGGGCCGCCAGGGCCAAATCGGCCTTCGGGGTGGCGCGCAGCCGTTCCCGGGCGGCGCCCGAGACCGCCGGCAGCATCAGGAGCGCCAAGGCCGCGAACCCGGCGAAGTGGATCAGGTTGCGGGTGAACTCCGGCACCAGCACACCCACGGTGTTCAGGTACAGGTTCGCCGCCGCCACCAGGGCCGCCAAACCATACAGCACCGTCGGGCGGTGCGGTGCGGCGCTGTCCTGCGCCACCGGTCAGGGCGCCAGCCGGTCGGGGATGGTCAGCCCGGCCTCCCGATAATAGCGGGCGGCACCGGCATGCAGGCGCAGGGGCAGGCCGGCCAGGGCCGTGTCCAGGCTCATGGCCCGGGTCGCCGGATGGATGTTGTGCAGGAACGGTAGGTTTTCATACAGCGCCTTGGTAATCAGATAGACCTGCTCCTCGGGGATGTCGGCCCGTACCGCCAGGAAGTTCGGCTGGGCGATGGTCCGGACCGCCTGATCCTGGCCCGGATAGGTGCCGGCCGGGATCTCGAACGGGGTCCACAAGCCGTCGAACCGGCCATTGGCGGCCCGGATTTGGGCGTCGGTCCAATTCAGCAACCGCACCTCCGGCCCGACCGCCGCCTTCAGCCGGGTCATCGCCCCCACCGGCGGACCGGCCGCCGGGTTCAGCGCGTCCAACGCGCCGTTCTGGAACGCATCCGCCGACGGGCTGTAGCCCAGGAACGCGATGTCGAAATGCTCTTCGGGGGCTGTGATGCCCAGCCCGGCCAGCAGATGCCGGTTCGACCCCTCGGTGCCGGAGTTGCGGGCGCCGATCGCGAAGCTGGCGCCCTCGGCATCCAGCAAGTCCTGGATGGTGCCGGTGACGACCCGGTCGCGGCGGAGCGCGAAGTGCTCCACGTTCGGCCACAACACCGTGATCGCACGCAGCCCCTCGGCCGGGCCGGTTTCGGTCAGCGGGCCGGTGCCGCTGGCGGCATAGGCGCCCCACAGGCCCTGGACGATGGCGAACTGGGTCTGATTCTCGCTCAAAAGCTTGATGTTCTCGCCCGAGCCGGCCGAGGTGATCGCCGACAGCGCCAGGCCGTGCTGGGGGGCCAGGCGCACCTGGGTCAGGGTGGCGATGGCCACGCCGACCGGGAAATAGGTGCCGCCGGTCCCCGCCGTGGCCAGCAAATGGCTGGCCTCCTGCGCCCGGGGCTGGCCGGGGCCCGTGGCCAGCGCCACGGCCAAGGCCAGCGCCGCCGCCAGGCCGGAAATCACTCGGCGCCCGGTTGGGGCGCCCGCGGGCATGATCGACATGCTCTCCTCCCGAGATCGGACCGTTGGTTCCGGACGTTATCGGATTTGGGCTGTCACACGGTCAATGCCGGAGCCGGGCCGGCGCGCGGCACTGGACAGGCCCATGACAAAATGCCCTACAGTTCTTATGGGTATTTTGGTCGCGATCCCACCTCCGCGCGGCCCTGGCTGGGAAAGGTAATCAATGATCCGTTTGGTCTTGCTGGCGGCCCTTGTCGCCGTCGGGCTGTCCGACGCCGCCGCCGCGGCCGATGGGGGCGCCGGCCACGGCGCCGACCCCGGCTTGGGGCATGGCGGCGGTCACGCCCCCCATTTGGATGGCGCCGACCTGTCGCTGATCTGGACGGTGCCGTTCGTCGGCATTTTGATGTCGATCGCCTTCGCCCCGCTGATCGCACCCCGGTTCTGGCACCACCATTACGGCAAGGTCTCGGCCTTTTGGGCGGTCATGTTCCTGGGGCCGTTCACGGTGGTGTTCGGCTGGCGGCTGGCCCTGTTTGAAACCTTGTTCGTGCTGCTGCTGGAATATCTGCCGTTCATCATCTTGCTGAGCACCCTGTTCACGGTCGCGGGTGGTGTGCGGCTGAAGGGGCGGCTGGTCGGCACCCCCGCGGTCAACGCCCTGATCCTGCTGATCGGCACGGTGATCGCCAGTTGGATGGGCACCACCGGGGCGGCGATGCTGCTGATCCGGCCGCTGTTGCGGGCCAATGCCCACCGCCAGTTCCGTGTCCATTCGGTGGTGTTCTTCATCTTCCTGGTCGCCAATATCGGCGGTGCCCTGTCCCCGTTGGGCGACCCGCCGCTGTTCCTGGGCTTCTTGCTGGGCGTCGGCTTTTTTTGGCCGACCACCCATTTGCTGCTGCCGATGCTGTTGTTGGCCGGCATCCTGCTGGTGCTGTATCTGATCCTGGATACGGTGCTCTACGCGCGGGAGGGGCGGCCCACGCCCCAGCCAAGCAAGGATGCCGATGCCACCGGCCCCTTGGCCGTGGAGGGGTCGTTCAACATCCTGCTGCTGGGCGGGGTGATCGCCGCCGTGCTGATGAGCGGCGTTTGGAAGCCGGGGTGGGAGCTGACCGTTTTCCATGTCCCCGTCGCCGCCCAGAACATCGCCCGGGACGGGCTGCTGATCGGCATCGCGTTTATGTCCCTTTGGTTGACCAGCCAGGCCAGCCGGGACGCGAACGGCTTTTCCTGGTTCCCGATCCTGGAGGTGGGCAAGCTGTTCCTGGGCATCTTCCTGACCATCGTGCCGGCGATCGCGATCCTGAAGGCCGGGACGGACGGCCAGTTGGGCGCGCTGGTCGCTCTGGTCAGCTCGGACGGCCAGCCGAACGACGCCATGTACTTCTGGCTGACCGGTGTGCTGTCCAGCGTCTTGGATAACGCGCCCACCTATCTGGTGTTCTTCAACACCGCTGGCGGCGATGTGGACCTGTTGACCGGCCCCTTAGCCAGTACGCTGACCGCCATCTCCGCCGGTGCCGTGTTCATGGGCGCCAACACCTATATCGGCAACGCGCCCAACTTCATGG
>CAYNRD010000151.1:3310-5928 GCA_964399515.1 uncultured Mycobacteriaceae bacterium
GTTTGTCGGTCTGATGACCCTGGTGTTCTTCCTGTAAACGGCCGCCGACATCCGGGCGTGTGCGCTGTGGAGCGGGCACGCGCGGGTTCGGTGCGTCCACGCGCTGACCCCATGTCTAGTCATGATGATCGGCGCCGTTTTCGGGTCGCCTGGTGCAACATGGCCAGGCGCCTGTTCGTTTTGCACAGGAATGGATTGCGCCGGCTGCAACGCGCCGCCGGTCAATGACAAGAATGGTCGGTTTGTCAGTATCCAGCCATGCCGGCGGCCCGAGGGCGCGTGGCAAGCCGCGCAAGCCAGCGCCACCGGCGCGGGTTGGCCTCGGCCGCGATCGAAAAATGCGCTCTTTACGTGTGGCCATGCGCGCGGGCCGAACCGCCGGACCCACCGCGCTGGGCCGGCCCCGGCATGGCTGCTCGACGCGCCATGGCGCGTTCTAGACATCTTGGCCAAGTCCGGCCGGGCCGCCACCCGACCGGCGCCAGGCGCTGGGCGCCCCCGGACGGACGGAGGGGAGGATAGTGCAGCGTGCGTCATCCGAGCGTCGTTCCAGGACACCGCGCGCCGCATGGCGTCGGCGTCTCCACCGTCCTGGACGTTTTCATGCATAGCGCGAACATTTGAAAAGTATTATCGAATTTTTGTGCCCAAGAGAATTATGACACCGTCCAGCCAAAAAACTAAATAAATGTATTATAAAACAATAAGATAACAAATCTTGTCCGGGACTTATGGGGCCGGACTCTAGGATTTGTGTCGTAAATTCCGGTCAGTCTTCGGCGTGGAGGGGCGTCCACGGGGGATGCGGATGCTCGACCGGGTCCGGATCACGCCAGGCTATCGGGTGCGGGTGCCGCCCGGCTGGGCCCGGTCGGCTGCTGCCAATGCGCGCGGGTTGGAACCGATCTGTCCAGCCCGTCCACGGGGGTCCGTGCGGGTGTTCACCCCGGCCCCGGATCGGGTCGGATCGGGCCGGCCTTTCCCGGTCCGCGAGGCGCCCTATACTGCCGAAAACGGGCGCGCCCGGGCCGCGCCGGGTCTGGAGGAGCGATGGCGCCGACACAAACGGAAATTGCAGTGGGTCGTTCGGTGACGCCGCTGTTCATCGGCCATGACGTCTATCGCGGGTCCAGCTATGGCGGCGGTCATCCGCTGGCGATCCCACGCGTGCCATCGACCACGGATCTGGCGCGCGCGTTGGGGTGGTTGGACGGGCCGGCCTATCGGGACGGGCCGATCGCCTCCCGCGCGCTGTTGGAGCGGTTTCACAGCCCCGACTATCTGGATGCGCTGGCGGCGGCCGAGCGAGACGGGGCGCTGCCCGAGGCGGCGGTCCGGCGCTACAACATCGGCGGGCATGAGAACCCGATCTTCCCGGAGGTGTACAGACGGCCCGCGGCCGGTGTCGGCGGCGCCGTGGCGGCGGCCCGGCTGCTGGCCACCGGGGCCGCCGACCGGGTGTATTCGCCGGGCGGCGGCACCCACCATGGCCGGCCCGACCGGGCCAGCGGGTTCTGTTTCCTGAACGCGCCGGTGATCGCCATCCACACCCTGCTGGACGCCGGCATCGAACGGGTCCTGTACGTGGATATCGACGCCCACCATGGCGACGGGGTCGAGGATGCGTTCGGGGGCGACGGTCGGGTGCTGACGGTTTCCCTCCATGAGGACGGGCGCTGGCCGCGCACCGGGGCGCCCGGTTGCGACCTTGTGCGGGGGGTGTGCAATCTGCCGGTACCGCGTGGGTTCAACGACACGGAATGCCGTGCCCTGGTCGAGCGGGCGATCCTGCCCCTGGCCGAGGCGTTCCGGGCGCCGGTCACCGTGGTGCTGGGCGGGGCCGATGCCTTGGCCGATGATCCTCTGGCGCGGCTGGAGCTCAGCAACCGGGCGCTGTGGGATCTGCTGGCGGCGGTGTCCGTGGCCAGCCCGCGGCTGTTGCTGCTGGGCGGCGGCGGCTACAATCCGTGGACGGTCGCCCGGTGCTGGGCCGGGTTTTGGGGGGTGCTGGCCGGCCATGACCCCTGGTCGGCCCCCTTGACCGGCCCGGGCCGGGCGGTGCTGGCGGGGTTGGACTGGCAGCGGCAGCGGGGCCGGCCCCGGCCGGCGCGCTGGACCGAAACCCTGGCCGACCCGCCCAATGAGGGGCCGGTGCGGCCGGAAATCGATGCCCTGATCGCCATGGTCAGGGGTGCCTTGACCGCTTAAGCTCGCGCGCCATGACACACCTGCTCGCCCTCTGTTTCGCGCTGTTCGCCCTCGCTCTCGCCCCCGCCGGTGCCCAGGACGATGTCCCGCCCCTGGACTGGGGCCGGGCCGAGGTGACCACCCTTGCTGGGGTCACCTACGAGTTCCGGGTGGAGATCGCGGCGACGCCGGCCCAGCAAGCCCGGGGGCTGATGTTCCGGGAGCATCTGCCGCCCGGTGAGGGCATGATCTTCACCTTCCCCCAGGAGCGCCCCCGGGCGTTCTGGATGCGCGACACCTTGATCCCGCTGGACATGCTGGTCCTCCGGCCCGACGGCACGGTCGCCAATGTGGTGCATGAGGCCGAACCCCTGTCCGAAACCCCGCGCCGGTCGGCAGGGCCCGTCGCCACGGTGCTGGAGATCGCCGGT
>CAYNRD010000152.1:0-5865 GCA_964399515.1 uncultured Mycobacteriaceae bacterium
GGGGACGCTTACCGTCCCCGGTCGGAGATCGATATACTGTCCCCGAATCTGATCGGTATACTGTCCCCGAATCACCGGTGTCATGGTCTCTTGACCCAGGGCAGGCTGCCGATCCACCGCTGCTGGTGGTGATAGTGCGTGGGCAGGGCACCCGCCGCCTCATCCGCCGCCATGGCGTCCAGGCGGCGCTGCTTTTCGGCGCTGGCTTCGGGGATTTCGGACAGGGCGTCCGAAACCCGCGCGTAATCGGCCCCCACCGGGCACACGTCCTGGCAGCGGCGGCAGCCGGTCACCACGCCGGCGCCGCGCAGGATGCTCTGCCACTGGTAGAAATGCTCCTTGCTGCGCAGCATGCCCTTGGCGGTCTCGGCATCGGGGGCATCAATGATGCCGTCGATGTGTTCGGCCAGGGCGGCGAAACCGTGGGGGGAGCGGTAGCGATCACAGCGGACCCAATCCCGCCCGTAATGCTCGACCACATCGCCCGGGCAGGCCTGCAGGCACCGCCCGCAGGCCTGGGGGCCCAGGCACAGGGTTTCGGCCATGCGCTGGTCGGGGGTCACGGGGGCGGAGGTGACGACCGCACCCAGGATGACCCGGGGGCCGAACTCAGGGGTCAGCAATTGCCCGGCCAGGCCCAGGGTGCCCAGGCCCGCCTCCACCGCCGCGTGGGTCAGGGACAGGATGGTGCCCAAATGGGCGTTGGGGTCGCCCCGATAGGCCCAGGGATCGATATGGGTCGGCGGGATGATCAGGGCCGGATAGCCCCGATCCTCCAGCCACAGGACCAACTCCAGCGAGGCTTCCTCGAGCAGGGACAGGGTGATCTCGTCATTGTAGAATTTGTGCCGTTCGTTCCACCGGGTCAGCCTTGTGGTGCCCACCGAATAGCGCTTGGCCAGCACGATCACCCGGTCGGCGTCGTAGTCGGAGATGTCGCTGGGCCGGCGCGGCTCGGCCGGGTTGGGCGGATGGGCGTTCATCTCCGCCCCGTCGGCGATGCCGGTCAGATCGATGCCCAGATCCGTGGCCCGGGCCTTGATATCCTGGGCCGTGATCGGCTCCTGGAACACGCTCACCATCAGTCGCCGCCCTCATCCGCGTTCTCGGAGGCCGCATGGGCGGCCGCCCGGTCCCTTTGCCGTGCCTTGAATGCCTGCAATTGCCGCGCGACGATGCCCTGATAGCCGTCCTCGCCCACCCAGCGAATGTTCCAGTCATTCAGGCCGTCGATCGGTTCGCCCGCGGCCCGGGCAGCCTTGAACGCCTTGCCCTTGGCGACCTTCTCCGGCGTCTTCTCCGGGATGTGCTTTTGCGGGCCGGCCAGATGGGCGTGGTAGTCATTGCCCACCGGGCACACCGCCAGGCAGCGCGGGCAATCGCCAAAGGAGCCGACCACCCTGAGCAACCCCTGCCACAGCCCGAAGATGTCCCGGCTGCGCACCAGGGATTTGCGGATGTCCGCGTCGCCGTCGATATAGGCTTCCAGGGTTGGCAGGGAGGTCATGAAGCCGAACTCCTGCGCCTCCTCGGCGCAGCGGCGCTTGTCGATGCCGAAATGCTTCACCGCGTCGGTCGGGCAGGAATACAGGCAGCGCGAACAGCTTTCGCCGATGCAGACCTGCTCGGTCATCCGCGGATCCGGGTCCAACACCAGATCGGTCAACACCCCGGTCAGGTAAATGCGCGGGCCGAATTCCGGGGTCAGGATGTGCACCTCCAGCCCGAAGGTGCCCAAGCCGGCCTCGATACCCAGATGGCGGGTCGACAGCCGGCCATAGGATGCGCGCTTATAGTCCCAGTCGGTCTCCTGGGCGGCGGTGACGAAGGCGGCGTGGCCCGCCCCTTCCAGCGCCGCCGCCAGCTTGTGGGCGATCTTGTCCATCCGGCGCAGGACCAGCATGTCGATGTATTGGACGGGTGTGTTGGTCTTGCACCGGAACGCCGCCACCGGGATCCGGCAGGCGATGACGATGACGCTCTTGCACGCGGGCCAGATCCGGTCCGGCGTCTGGGGGTGGCGCGGGTCGGGCGGGAAGGCGTTCAACAGGGACGCGTCGGCGATGCCGACCAGATCGGCCCCCGCCGCCTGGGCCATCGCCTTGACCTGGGCCGAAGACAGCGGCTGTGCGGCGCCGGGGTCGGAGGGTGGCTGTTCGGCGTCGGTGGTCATGGTCAGATCCCGATATGGCGTTCGACGATGGCACGGTCGAGCTGTTGGGGCCGGCCCTGCCAGACGGTGCGGCCGCGTTCCAGGATGGCGCAGCGGTCGGCCACCTTGGTCAGTTCCCGAACCGACTTGTCGATCAACAGGATGGCCATGTCCGTCTCCGCCTTCACGCGCCGGATCGCGGCCCAGATATCCGCCCGCACGGTCGGCGCCAGGCCTTCGGTAGCCTCGTCCAGGACCAGAAGCCGCGGGTTGGTCATCAACGCCCGGCCGATGGCCAGCATCTGCTGCTCGCCGCCGGACAGGGAGCCAGCCTTCTGGCTCCGCCGCTCACCCAGGCGCGGGAACAGATCCTCGATCCGGGCCCGGTCCCATGGCCCGGGCCTCGCGGCCGCGATCAGGTTCTCGGTCACGGTCAGCGGCGCGAAGCAGCGCCGCCCCTCGGGCACCAGGCCGATGCCCAGGCGGGCCGCCTGATGGGGCCGGACCGTCGCCAGGTCCCGGCCATCGAAGGTGATCCGGCCATCGGCATGGCCCAACAGCCGGCACAGGGTGCGCACCGTCGTGGTCTTGCCCATGCCGTTGCGGCCCATCAGCGCCACCGCCTCCCCCGGTGCGATGTCCAGATCGACGCCGAACAGCGCTTGGGACGGGCCGTAGAACGCCGTGACACCGGCCAGGGACAAGAGCGGGGCCTGGGCGGTCACGCAGCGAACTCCTCGCCCAAATAGGCCTCCTGCACCGCGGGGTCGGCGCGGATCTGCGCGACCGTGCCGGTGGCGATCACCTGGCCATAGACCAGCACGCTGACCCGGTCGGCCAGGGCGAACACCGCGTCCATGTCATGTTCGATCAGCAGGATCGGCGCCTCGTGGCGCAGGTCATCCAACAGGGTGGTCATCTGCTGGGTGCCGTCCGGGCCCAGCCCGGCCATCGGCTCGTCCAGCAGGAAGGCCTTGGGGGCCAGGGCCAGGGCCATGGCCAGTTCCAGCTTGCGCCGCTCGCCATGGGAGATGTCGGCGGCGAAGGCCGCCTCCCGCCCCGCCAGCCCGGCCCGCTCGATGCAGGCCCGGGCCGGCTCGACCAACTCCCGATCCCGGGATGCGGGGCGGAAGAACCGGAACACCGATCCCGACCGGCCCTGGACCGCCAGCATGACGTTCTGCAGCACGGTGAAGGCCGGCGCCACGCTGGAGATCTGGAAGCTGCGCGCCAGCCCGGCATGGGCGCGCGCCGCCGCCGGCAGGGCGGTGATGTCCCGGCCGTCGAAGCGGATGGTGCCGGCATCGGGCGCAAGCTCGCCCGCGATCTGCTTGATCAGGGTGGATTTGCCGGCGCCATTCGGGCCGATCAGGGCATGGATTTCGCCCGGCAGCAGGGTCAGGCTGACGCCATCGGTCGCCCTCAGCGCACCGAAGCTCTTTTCCAAGCCCTCAAGCGCCAGGATCGGCTCAGCCACGCGCGCCCCTCCCGGTCAGAAGGCCGATCAGCCCGCCGCGCGCGTACAGCACCACCAGCAACAGCATCAAGCCCAGGAAGAACTGCCAATAGTCACTGACCCCATCCAGCGCGTGCTCCAGCCCGATGAACAGCGCCGCCCCCGCCAACGGGCCGTAGAGCCGGCCGATGCCGCCCAGGATGATGAAGATGATGATCTCCCCCGAGGTCTGCCAGGACAGCATGGACGGGCTGACGAAGCGGTTCAGATCGGCGAACAGGGCGCCGGCCAGCCCGGTGATCATGGCCGAGATCACGAAGCCGGTCAGCTGGATGTCGAAGGGGCGCATGCCGACACTGGTCACCCGAAGCGGGTTCTGGCGCACGGCCTTCAAGGCCAGGCCGAAGCGGGACTCCCCCAACCGCCAGGACAGCAGCACCGCCAGCATCAACAAGCCGTAGCACAAGCCGAAGAACTGCAGCGGGTCCAGGGTGTTGAGGCCCGGAAAGCCGTTGCGCAGCCAAATCGGCAGCCCGTCCTCGCCGCCATAGGCAGACCAGGAAATGGCGAAGAAGAAGATCATCTGCGCAAAAGCCAAGGTGATCATGATAAAATAGACTCCCTTGGTGCGCAGCGACAGCATGCCGATCGGCAGGGCCGCCAGCCCCGCCACCCCAATCGCCACCAGCCAGATCACCGGCATCGACTGGGTGCCCGGGATCTCGACCGGGCCGAACGCCATGGGGGTGAAGGTCTGGGCGTGATGGGCCAGGATGCCGGCGGCATAGCCGCCCAGGCCAAAAAACGCCGCATGCCCGAACGACACCATGCCGCCCAGGCCCAGGGCCAGGTTCAGCCCGACCCCGGCCAGGGCCAGGATCGCCGCCTTGGTGGCCAGCGTGGTCAGGAACGGATCGCCCACCAGCATGCCCACCACCGGCACGGCCGGAAACAGCAACGCGATGCCGACATTCACCCAAGGTTCGGGCAGACGCATGGGTCAGCTCGCGGTGTTGAACAGGCCGGCGGGCCTATAGACCAGCACCGCCGCCATCAGGATGTAGATCGCCATGGACGCCAGCGCCGAGCCGACGGCGGTGGCGCTGCTGGGGTCCATGACCGCGCCGAAGGCCATGGGCAGCAGGAACCGGCCCAGGGTGTCGGTCAGCCCGACCAGAAGCGAGCCGATCAGCGCACCCGTGATCGAGCCGATGCCGCCGATCACGATCACCACGAAGGCCAGGATCAACACCGGCTCGCCCATGCCGACCTCGACCGACTGCAAGGTGCCGACCAAAGCCCCCGCCAGGCCGGCCAAGGCGGCCCCCAGGGCGAAGATGAGGGTGTAGAGCCGGTCGATGTCGATGCCCAGGGCCGCGATCATCTCCCGGTCGGCCTCGCCTGCGCGGATTTGCACGCCGATGCGGGTGCGGCCGACCAGCCAGAACAACCCGACCGCCACCCCGATGCCGACCAGGATGATGAACAACCGAAAGCTGGGGTATTCAATGCCGAAGGGCAGGCTGACCGTACTGGCGAACAGGTCCGGCACGTCCAGCAGCAGCGGCACCGAGCCGAACACGAACCGCACCCCTTCGGAGAACACCAGGATCAGCGCGAAGGTGGCCAGCACCTGGTCCAGGTGGTCGCGGCTATACAGCCGGCGGATCACCGCCACCTCGATCAGCGCCCCGGCCGCCGCCGCCGCCGCCAGGCTGGCGGCGAGGCCCAGCCAGAAGGATCCGGTTACCGCCGCCACCGTCGCGCAGGCGAAGGCGCCGACCATGTAGAGCGAGCCGTGGGCCAGGTTGATCAGCCCCATCACGCCGAAGATCAGGGTCAGCCCCGCCGACATGACAAACAGCATGAAGCCGAACTGCAGCCCGTTCAGCACTTGCTCGATCAGCAGGGTCATGCGGGCCGCACCCGGGCGCGGGGGGGGGGGGGCGGCCCCCGCCCCAGCCCCTCACCCTTGGCGATGATCAGAACCGGCACTGATCGACATAGGCGTTGGCGTGGTCGGTCAGGCCCACGGTCACCAGGCGGTTGGTGAACACACCGTCTTCCTGGATCACTTCCCGGACATGGATGTCCTGGATCGGGTGGTGGTTGGCGGCGAAGGCGAACTTGCCGCGCACGCTGTCAAACTCCGCAGCCTTCAAGGCGGCCCGGAAGGCGTCCTGGTCGTTCACATCCGCCTTGGCGATGGCCGACAGCAGCAGGTTGGCGGTGTCATAGCCCTGGCTGGCATACAGAG
>CAYNRD010000153.1:0-5797 GCA_964399515.1 uncultured Mycobacteriaceae bacterium
GTGGGCATAGCTCTTGGCGTCCAGGAACTCGGCCGCGTCACCATACAGCCCGCCTTGCACCAAAACCCCATACCACGGCCAGATCGCCATGTCGGCGATGGTGTACGCGCCGCCAGCGATGAACGGGCGTTCGGCCAGTTGCTTGTCCAACACGTCCAGCTGGCGCTTGGTTTCCATGGTGAACCGGTTGATCGGATACTCGTACTTCTCCGGCGCGTAGGCGTAGAAGTGGCCGAACCCGCCGCCCAGATAGGGGGCGGAGCCCATTTGCCAGAACAGCCAGTTGAAGGTTTCCGTGCGGGCGGGGCCGGAGGCCGGCAGGAACGCGCCGAACTTTTCCGCCAAATGCACTAGGATCGAGGCGGTCTCGAACACCCGAACCGGCTCCGGCCCGGTCCGGTCCAGCAGTGCGGGGATCTTGGAATTGGGGTTGACCGCCACGAAGCCGGAGGAGAACTGGTCCCCCTCCCCGATGTCGATGTGCCAGGCGTCATATTCGGCGCCGGCATAGCCCGCCGCCAGCAATTCCTCGAACAGGATCGTGACCTTCACGCCATTGGGCGTGGCGAGGGAGTAGAGCTGGAACGGGTGCTCTCCCGCCGGCAAGTCCTTTTCGTGCGTGGACCCCGAAATCGGGCGGTTGATATTGGCGAACTTGCCGCCGCTGGCGGCGTCCCAGGTCCAGACCTTGGGCGGGGTATAGGCGGTGGTCATCTCGGCTCCTCCATCGGGTTTGCGCGCTGGTGGTCGGGACCCTACTCCGGCGCCCGAGCCCAGGCCATTCCCAAACCGGGATGCCGGGATACCACCGCCCCAAAGGTCACACCGGCGGCCGGCGGCCCCGGATCGCGTAGGCGATCAGCGACACCACCAACAGCACGACAAAGACAAAGAACAGAATTTGCGCGATCCCGGCCGAGGCGGAGGCAATGCCCCCAAAGCCAAACACAGCCGCAATAATCGCGATGATGAAGAACAACAAAGCCCAGGACAGCATGGGTCCACTCCCAAATGTTGCGCGGCCGGCACCATGCCGGCGGCAGGTGCCCGTTAAACGTAACGCACCGCGTTGGGTTCCAACCCATGGGCGACACCGGGTTGGGAACGCCATGGTCCCGGCCGCGTTTGGGAAGGAACTGATGTTCACCACCATATGAGGCCGCACATGACCGGGCTGGTTGAAGTGTTCGACCAAATTTCCGACACCACCGATCAGGACGCGGAGTCGGTGACCATGGGTGCCATCCTGGACCATGTCGGCAACCGGTCCCTGGGTCCGTTGCTGATGATCCCGGCCCTGATCGCGATCGGCCCGACCGGCGCCATCCCCGGTGTGGCGGTGCTGTGCGGCAGCTTGATCCTGCTGGTGTCGGTGCAACTGTTCACGCCGGGCACCACCCCCTGGCTGCCCCGGCGCCTGCGCCAGTTCGAAATCGACCGGGGCCGCCTGTCCAAGGTTCTGGGCGCGGTCCGGCCCTGGGCCCGGCGCATCGACCGGGTCATGCATGAGCGGCTGCTGGCCCTGAGCGGGCGGGCGGGGCAATATGCATCCGGGCTGTGCTGCGCCATCCTGGCGTTGACCATCTTTCCTCTGGCGCTGCTGCCCTTCGCGGTGGCGATCCCGGCCAGCGCGATCCTGTTGTTCGGGGTGGGCCTGACCACCCGCGACGGCGTGGTCGTGGCGGCCGGGTTCCTGATCGCGGGGCTCAGCTTCGGGTTCGCGATCTGGGCGCTGGTCTGATCTGGCCCCTCCGGGCCCTCAGGGCTCGGGCACGAAGCTGAGCACGGAGCCGTTGGCGTCGCGCGGATCCACGTCCAGGCCGGCATCGGTACGCTGGGACCGGACGCCCTGGGCAGCCAGCACCGCCGCACAGGCGTCCAGGTCGGCGACCGCGACCGCCTGGCCCAAGATGACACTGGACCGGTCCCCGAACCGATCCCCGAACGGGGCCAGGGGGCCGATGTGGACCGTGGCCCCGCCGGTGTCGATGGTCAGCCCACCATCCTGGGGCGTGACCGCATCGGCCCCGAACAGGGCGTCCAGGGCCGGGATAACATCGGCCGGCCTTGTGACCGCGACCGAGACATGGGCGATGCGCGTGGCAGTGTTCGGGTGCCGCAGCCAGGACGGCCGCCGAATGATCTCCGGCGACAGATGCTGGCAGACAAAGCCGGACGCGCCCAGGGCGGTGCGGTTGGCCGGATGGATCAGCTTGAAGCGCGGCTCGGCCAAGCCTTCGGGCATGTCCAGGAACCGGGACAGATCCTGGATCCCGTCCCCGGCGATGCCCGCTTCGGCATAGGCCGCCTGGACCCGCTCCGCGTCCTCCGTGCCGTAGGCTAGCGCCAGCAGCCCGTCGCCATACTGGGCCAGGAAAGCGTCCAGACCCTGGCTGTATTGGGCGGGATCGATGATGCCCAGGATCTCGATATAGTCCCGCTCGAACATGATGCAGTAATTGGCGGTGCCCCAGCCCTTGTGGCGGCCGCGCGGCGTGGTGACGAACCCCAGCCGGTGCCAAGCCAGGCGGGCCGCCTCCAAATCGGCGACGCCGACGATGGTGTGGTCGATGCCCGTGACCGGGCTTGCCGCCGCCATGACCCGCTTAGAACCCGTCCGGGTTTTCGGCCAGGAACGCCAGTTCCTCCTCGGTGCTGTCCCGGCCCAGGGCGGCGTTGCGGGCTGGGAACCGCTTGAACCGTTCGATCACATCGGCGTGGCGCCGGGCATGGTCGATGAATTCGGGCTCACCGACGCGTTCCTTCATCAGGGTCACGCACAGGAACTGGTTTTCCAAACTCTCCGAATGTTCCAGCGGCAGGTAGAAGAACATCCGCCGCGGCATGTCCACGGCCAAGTCGAACTCCTCCTCGATGGCATGGTGCGCCAGGGCCACGGCCCGGTCGTCGGTGGCGAAGGCCTTGGCCTCACCACGGAACAGGTTTCGGGGCACCTGGTCGAACAGCAGGATCAGGGCCAGGCAGCCATCGGCGGTGTCCCGCCATTCCGCCAAGGCGCCGGACACCGCTTGCTCATACAGCTCCCCCAGCGTGGCCCGCACGCGCGCGTCGAAGTCCGGCCCGCCATTGAACCAGTCATCCAGGCTGGCGTCCTCGAACCAAAAGCTCAACACCGGGTGCCATGGGGCCATGGGAGTCCTCAGGAGTGGTTGGGTCCGTTCGGCAAGGCCCGGCGGGATCCGCCGGCCCTGGGGGTGTGCAGGTCCGGTCCGGCGGTGCTGGGGTCAGGCCGCCAAGCCGTCACATAGTGTGCCTACAAAATCCATTTGGCGCTTTAGCACGGGGTCCCAGCCCAAGAAAGCATCTTGCGCACCGTCAACCGCGGACCCGCACGGGGGCGATTGGGTTGCACCGGTCATGACCCAAAAAAAACACCCCCGCGCGCCGAACGGCGGCGGGGGTGTTGTCTTACACCCGTGACCGCGCGGGTCAGTGTTCGACGTTCGCCCAGATCTTGCGCTTAACCGCGTACATCATGCCGGCGAAGACGATCAGGAACAGGATCACCTGCACGCCGGTCTGTTTGCGATCGACCATATGTGGCTCGGCCGCCCACATCAGGAAGTGGGCAATATCCTTGGCCTGCTGTTCGGCGGTGGCCTCGGTACCGTCCTGGTAGATCACCCCGTCATCGATGATGAACTCCGGCATGGCGATCCAGTTGCCGGGGTAATACTCGTTGTAATGCATGCCCGGGGGCGCTTCCTGGCCGCCCGGCGGGTCGGAATAGCCCAGCATCAGGCTGGCCAGGTAATCCGGCCCTCGGCTGCCCTTGTACCGGGCCTTGGCGATCAGCGACAGATCCACCGGATAGGCGCCGTTGTTGAAGGACCGGGCCTGCTGCTCGTTGGCGTAGGGGTTGGCGAACCGGTCCTTGAACTCCGCCGGCCGCTCGAACATGTCCCCGAACTCATCGGGTCCGTCCATGACCGTGAATTGCCCGGCGATACCGTTGATCTCTTCCTCGGTCAGGCCCAGGCCGGTCAGATGCCGGTAGTACAGATGGTCCATACCATGGCAGCTGGAGCAGACCTCGATGTAGATCTGCAGGCCCCGCTGGGCCGAGGCCATGTCATAGGTGCCGAAGACGCCGTCGAAGCTCCAGTCGAAGGCAGGAAAATCGGCGGCCTTGCCGGCGGCATGGGCCGGGGCGGCGGCGAGGCCGCCCCAGGCCAGCCCCAGTGCCGCGGCACCGGCCAGGATCGTGCGAGTGAACACTCCCGTCATGACAGTCACGCCTTCTGCATCGGTTTCGCCGCGGCGGGTTGGGGCACCGGCCCCCCGCCCAGCACGGGTTCGGAGATCGATTTGGGCAGGGGCAGCGGCTGTTCCAGCTTACCCAGCACCGGCATGACCACCAGGAAGAAGGCGAAGTAGTACAAGGTGGCCAGCTGGGCCGCCACGACCACCCATCCTTCCGGCACGACCGCACCCAGATAGGTCAGGAACGCGGCGTTGGCGACGAAGATCCAGAAGAACCACTTGTACATCGGCCGGAACGCGGCACTCCGCACCTTCGACGTGTCCAGCCAGGGCACGAAGAACAGGATCGCCACGGCCGCGAACAGCGCGATCACCCCACCCAGCTTGTCTTCGATCAGCACGATCCCGGTGAACGGAATGGTGATGTCGAACGTGATCGCGCGCAGGATCGCGTAGAACGGCAGGAAGTACCATTCCGGAACGATGTTCGGTGGCGTCACCAGCGGGTCGGCGACCTGGTAATTCTCCACGTGGCCCAGATAGTTGGGCGAGAAGAACACCAGGCTGAGATACACGATCAGGAACAACAGCAGCGCGAAGCCGTCCTTGGCGGTCATGTACGGGTGGCACGGCACCGAATCCTGCGGACCTTTCATGTCGATGCCCGCCGGGTTGTTCGAGCCGACCACGTGCAGGGCCGCCACGTGCAGGAACACCAGGCCGAAAATCACGAACGGCAGCTGGAAGTGGATCGAGAAGAACCGGTTCAGGGTCGGATTGTCGACCGAGAAACCGCCCCACAGCCACACCACGATCGGATCGCCCACCAACGGCAGGGCCGAGAACAGGTTGGTGATCACCGTGGCACCCCAGAAGCTCATCTGGCCCCAGGGCAGGACATAGCCCACGAACGCGGTCGCCATCATCGCGAACAGGATCATCACCCCGATGATCCACAGCAACTCACGCGGCGCCTTGTAGGAGCCATAGTACAGGCCCCGGAACATGTGGATGTAGACCACGGCGAAGAACATGTGCGCGCCGTTCATGTGCAGGTACCGCATCAGCCAGCCGCTGTTCACGTCCCGCATGATCCGTTCGACGGAATTGAACGCATGGTCCACATGGGGCTGGTAATTCATCGACAGGAACAGGCCCGTCGCGATCATCACCACCAGCATGAACCCGGCCATGCCGCCGAAGGACCACATATAATTGCAGTTCTTCGGCATCGGATAACCCTGATACTCATGATTGAGCATCGTGAAGATCGGAAGCCGGCTGTCGATCCAGCGGACCACCGGGTTCTCGAATGTCGGTGCCGGCCCGTGAGCCATGGCATGCTCTCCTTTCCCCTGTGGGCGCGGATGCGCCCCTGTCCCCGTGGCGCGTGACCGCGCCTTTGTCACCTCGGCGCGTGACCGCGCCCGTGTCACCCGATCCGGATGCGCTGATCCTCGGTGAATTCATTGGGCGGCACCGGCAGGGTGGGCGGTGCCGGCCCGCGGCGAATACGGCCGGACGTGTCGTAGTGAGACCCGTGGCACGGGCAGAACCAGCCGTTGAAGTCGCC
>CAYNRD010000154.1:0-5760 GCA_964399515.1 uncultured Mycobacteriaceae bacterium
CCCTGGCCCGGCCGGCACCGCCCCGTTCGACCGCGCGGTGACCCTGCCGCCCGGCGGCCGCGTGGCCGGGGTCGCCGCCGAGGACGGGGTTCTGGTGGTCGAGGTCACTTTGCCGGGAGGTGGCGCGCGAATCCTGGTGTACGACTTGCGCAGCGGCCAACCCTTGGGCGTTCATACCATTCGGCCGGGACCTCCCGCCGGCGATCTTGGAGGGCAGCCATGATTTTCCTGGGCTCGGACAACGCCAGCGGTGCCGCGCCCGAGATCATGGACGCCTTGATCCGCGCCAATCACGGCACGGCGGCCCCCTATGGCGCGGACGCGGAAACCGAGCATGCGGTCGATGTGCTGCGCGGCGTGTTCGATTCGCCCGAGGCGCTGGCGTTCCCGGTCGTGACCGGCTCGGCGGCCAATGCCTTGGCGCTGTCATGCCTGTGCCCGCCCTATGGCTCGGTGCTGTGCCACCGCACCGCCCATATCCAGACCGACGAGTGCGGCGCGCCGGAGTTCTACTCGGCGGGCGCCAAGCTGATCTTGATCGACGGCGACGATGGCAAGATCACCCCGGACGGCCTGGAAGAGGCGATCGCCCGGGAAACCCGGCGCGGCGTGCACCGCAACACGCCCCATGTCCTGAGCCTGACCAACCTGACCGAGCTTGGCACCGCCTACACCGTCGATGAGGTGGCGGCGTTGGCCGATATCGCCAAGCGGGCCGGGCTCACGGTCCATCTGGACGGCGCCCGCTTCGCCAACGCCATCGCCGGTTTGGGGGTCGAGCCGGCGGAGATGAGCTGGCGGGCCGGGGTGGACGTCCTGTCCTTGGGGGCCACCAAGAATGGCTGCCTGGCGGCGGAGGCGGTGCTGTTCTTTTCCGGCGATGACGCGATCAGGGAAAGCTTCGAGCGGCGGCGCAAGCGGGGCGCCCATCTGCTGTCCAAGATGCGGTTCGTGTCCGTGCAGCTGATCGCCTATCTGGAGGAAGACCGCTGGCTGGACTGGGCGCGCCACGCCAATGCCTGCGCGGCCCGGCTGGCCGACGGCTTGGCCCGGGTGCCCGGCTGCCGCGTCGCGCGGCCGGTCGACGGCAATGAGGTGTTCGTGGAACTGGCCCCGGCCGTGGCCCAGGGCCTCGCCGACCAGGGCGTGACCTTCTATGACTGGGGCGATGGCACGCACCGGTTCGTGGCGGCGTTCAACACCGAGGCCGACGACATCGACCACGTGATCGCCTCGGCCAAGGCGCTGGCCGCCAAGGTGGCGTGACGCGGGCCGGTCGGTGCTGATCGGCCGACCTTGCGGTCAGTCGTCCCGGGGGGCGGAGGGCACCCATAGGTACCCGTCCCCATCGAGCACATACACCTCCCTGAGGCCATGGGGCTTGTCGGTCGCGGCGGACAAGACCGTGTAGCCATGCTGCCGGGCGCGGCTTTCGGCGGCGTCCGGATCCAACCCGTACAGGCGCAACTCGGCGCCGATGCCCCGGGCGCCGGCGTCCGACAGGCTGCCGGACAGCGGATTGTCGCCATAGGTGTGGTCGGCGTGGAACAGGATGTCCTGTCCGGCCCAGCGGGTGACGGCGAAATCGGGGTCGGCGTGGACCACGTCCAGGCCCAGCACCTGGGTTTGGAAGGCGATCGCCGGCTCGATATCGACCACCAGCAGATTGATCCCAAAGCCGGTCAATTGCCGGCCATAGTCCGGCGGCGGCATCCAGGGCGGGGTAGTGGCCTTCTTCATGCCGCCGCCCCCGGGGCCGCGACATGGGCCAGATGGCCGGATTTGACCCACAGCCGGGCGCCGTTCGGCCCGGCCCGGAACAGGGCCGAACCGCCGATGGGCACCCGCAGCCAGGACAGGGCGCGCAACCCGTCGCCGCTTTCGCTGCCTTCTCCCTCCAGCACGAACAACTCGGCGCCGCCATCGGTATCGATCTCCCCCTCCGCATGGGGGGCGAAACGCTCCAGCCGGACCCGTTCCCGCGCGTCCTGGAACAGCGGCGTGACCGAGACCCCGGGCCGGTGCGCGTCCTGAACAGAACCGATCTTATTCGTGTCAATGCGCACATGGCTGCGATCGGCGGGGTCGAACTGCCACAGCTTGACGAAGATCACGCAGCCCGGGGCGGAGCCCGGGGTGTGCCGGGACTGGGGCGGGTTGCGGATGTAGGCGCCCTTGGGGAAGTCGCCATGCTCGTCCTGGAACACGCCGTCCAGCACGATGAACTCCTCCCCGCCGTCATGGACGTGGGGGGAAAAGGCACTGTCGGGCGCATAGCGGACGATGGAGGTGGCCCGGGCCACCTCATCGCCGATGCGGTCCAAGGGCCGGCGGCTGACCCCGGGCATGGGGCTGTCCAGCCAGGCAATGTCATCGGCGTGCAACAGCACCCGCTGATCGAACTCGGCGTTGATGCGCATGGCGCCCCTCCGGTTCCGGTGATTACGAGGTGGCGGTGGCGGGCACCGCCGGGCGGGTCATCTCGAAGACCTGATCGACCACGGCATACTCCCGATAGCCCAGCCGCGCGATGGGGCGGATACGGGCCAGATCAAGCTTGCCATCGGTGAGCGCCCAATCCTCGATATGGATGCCGATCACTTGGCCGATGACCAGGCAATAGGCATCGCCGGCGCGTTCGGCCGGCAGATCGACCACCTTGACGGTCCGGCATTCCATATGCACGGGCGCGCCCGCGACCCGGGGCGGGCGGACCAGCTTGGACGGCATCGGGGCCAGCCCGGCGACCTGGAATTCGTCCACCCCTGGCGGGTGCCGGCCCGCTGACAGGTTCATGCCCTCGCGCTGGTCGTGGGTGGCCATGGAGATCACGAACTCGCCCGTGGCCTCGGCGTTCACGCGGCTGTCCTTGTGGCCGGTCGCGGGGGCGCCGGGCCGGCCCTGGTCGATGCCCGGGCAGAACAGCACCATGGGCGGCCGGTCGGCACAGGCCATGAAATAGCTGTAGGGCGCCAAATTCACCCCACCATCGGGGGACACGGTCGATACCCACCCGATCGGCCGGGGTGCCACGCACGCCTTCCACGGGTCGTGCGGCAGGCCGTGGCCGTCTTCCGGCTGATAGAACATACGCTTACCCGAACTGTGCCGCGGGGTGCCCCGGGCTCAGTCGAACAGCGCGTCGATATCGGCCTGGGTCAAGCCCATGTTGCCCAACTGCGGGCCGTTCAGCAACGTGGCCTCGTCCTCGGGGTCGCCATCCTTCTTGAAGTCGTCCGGGATCGGCAGGTCGGAGAAGGCCTCGATGCCCCAGATGCCGATCATGGCCAGGATCCGGTCTTCGACGAAGCGCAGGGTCTTGATCACCTTGTTGATCCGCTGGCCGGTGATGTCCTGGAAGTTGCAGCTTTCCAGGATGGTGATCAGATCGGCGGCGATCTTGTCGGTCAGGGTGCCGATTTCGTCATCCTCGCGGTTCATGGCCGCGATTTTGTTGATGGCGGTCTCGATGCGCTCGTTGGCGGCCAGGATGTCCTGGGTGGCGGTCTCGGTGGCCAGAACGATGGCGTCCAGCTCACCCGACGCGGACATCATGCGGTCGTCATCGGCCATCGGGTGCTTGATGGCCGCGATCTCTGCCTTGGCGCGGCCGATCGAGCGAACCATCTGGGCGATCTCGATCCGCACCTCATGGGAGATTTCCGCCTCGTGGTCCTCACTGGGCGGCTGGGCGCCGATTTGGCCCTTCAGCTCCTGGACCTCGGCCCGCAGGCCGTTGATCGCATCCAGCAGCATCTGGGTGTCGACCGTGCCGTCGGCCGGTGCCGGCGCCTCCGCCATGGCATTGGGGCCCGCCTCGGCCCCAGCGCCGGGCCGATGGCGTTCCATGAACCGGCGTTCGGCCGAAAACAGGCGGTGACGGGCGGTGTCGGACATATCCGTACTCCATAAGGAGGCGAGAAACCAAAACAGCGGGGTGCCGGGTCGGCACGATCCTGGCTCGATACCGCAAGACCCTTAAAAAACCGTGAGGCCCAGCGGCGGGCGGCGGCGAGCGTTCCGTCCTAGCCATGGTGGTCATGCTGGGCAAGGTGGCGGGTGGGGACGCGCGGGGAAAAGCTGTTGGCTGTCACCAAAAATAGTTCCCCCACTTTTGGATAGCTTTGGAATTAAATCAATTTTAATCAACAACTCGTTACCCCGGACGTGGGAAGGCGCTCTTCCGGAAGGTTCGAAACGGGCGCGCATGACCGGTCCCGCGACTGGTCCCGCAAAAGGGGTAGAGATGATGACGGAACTGTTCTCCGCCCGGTGCCGCCCGGCATCGGTGGATCGGATCACCAAACCGGCCCGGTGGGCGCTGGCACCGTTGGGCGCCACGCTGGCCATGATCGCCGCCGCCGCCGAGGCCGCGCCGCGGGGATCGGAATTCGACAACACGCTGACACCCGCCGGCGGCGGCATGGAGGGGGTGTCCGTGGCCCGGGCGCCGGATCCGGTCGCCGCCCTGTTCGGCAACCCAGCCACCATGACCCAGATCCGGGGGCGCACGGAGGTGTCGGTGGGTGCGGGCTTTGTCTCGCCGGGGCTGTTCGCTGAAGGGCCGGCCCTGGACATCTTCGGCGGGCCGCCGGCCTCGCCCGAGACGACCCTGACCGGGCCGTTCAGCTCCAGCTCCCGCAATGATTTGCTGGCGGCCCCGGTGGCCACGGTGCTGCAGCGGGTCGGCGACCGGTTTGTGGGCGGCTTCGGCTTCGCGCCGGCGTCCGGTTTGGGTGGCGACTTTCGGAACGCGCCGGGCCTGCCGAACTTGATTTCGGACCTGAAGTTGTTCGCGGCCAATTTCGGCGGCGCCTATCAGGTGACCGACCGGCTCAGCGTCGGGGCGGCGTTCACCTTCGGCATCGGCAGCCTGGAGGTCGGCCTGACCGACAGCTCGGGCGTGGTCAATGATTTCGGCTTCGGCGGCACCGCCGGGCTGACCTATGACGCGGGGCCGCTGATGTTCGGCGCCGGCTACAAGGCGCCGTTGTCCGTCACCTATGAGCAGGTCCTGGAGGTGACACCGGACGGGTTCGAGGATCTGACCCTGCAGCAGCCCCAGGAGGTGTCGTTTGGCTTCGCGACCACCGACGCCTTGATCGAGAACACCTATTTCGCCGGCGACTTCCGCTGGAAGAACTATTCCGCCTCGGAAACCTACCAGGACATCTGGGAAGATCTGTTCATCGGCTCGGTCGCGGTCCAGCACAAGCTGCCGGTTCGCTTCGGCACCTTGGCCCTGCGCGGCGGTTACAGCTACGTGTCCGACCTGCTAAAGGAGGAGGAGGATCTGGGCAACAGCTTCGGCGGGTTCGAGACGGTGGCGTCGCCCACGGGCGACGGGGCGGTGCCGGTGACCCCCACCTTCCTGAACCTGGCCCAGGCGACCCTCGCCAACGGCTATTGGCGGCAGAGCGTGTCGATCGGCATCGGCATGGAGTTGGACAGCGATGGCGTGTTGGGCAACCGCATGTCCGCCGACCTGTTCGTCAATTACGGCTTCGACGGGGATGAGCAGCAGGGCGAAATCCAGTCCGAGGGCGAGATCCTGGCGGTTGGTATGGGCCTGACCTTCCGGTTCTAACCGTCCGGTAAGAAGACAGGGGCCGTGCCGGCCGGGCACGGCCCCCTTTGCATGGGGGGTGGCGGCGTCTCAACCCACCCAAACCCTCCCTTCAAGAGGAAGGGCTTCACCGGGAACGTGGGCCGTCAAGCCCGCCAACTTTTCCGACTCAAAAATGAGAATGACTCTCACTT
>CAYNRD010000155.1:0-5743 GCA_964399515.1 uncultured Mycobacteriaceae bacterium
AGGGTGACGATGGCGCTGATCGCGTCGCTTGCCTCCATGATCCAGTCCGTGCCGCGGATCCCGAGGTTCGCGGTCGGCAGGTTCACGTCCACCGTGGACGGCCGGCCCACCGCGCCCACGATGGCGCGGACGATTCCGCCTGCCACCTCGAGCAGGATGCGGCGCTGATCGATGGCGTCCAGAACCTCTCGGAGCGCCACGTCCGAGTCCGCGCCCAGGCGCAGGACCGAGCCGTCCTCGAGGGTGATCTCGATCCGACCGCCGCTTCCGGTCCTGACCCGATCGCCTTCGAACACCGGCCCGCCCCGCTGCAGCTGGCGCTCCTCTTGGTCGGCAGAGGTGGCTGCGGCCGTCCCGACCAGCGCGGTGACGTCGCCAACCGGATTGCGATCCTGAGCGGAGGCCGGCATGACGGCGAGAAGGCCGGCGACGCCCTGTTGATGACCACCGGCCACGAAATGAAGGGGTTCGACCACTACATCGTCAAACATCAGTTGTTCGATGAGAACTTCCAGTTTTTCGATGAGGTCATGTTCAACCCCGCCGATGACCTGCCGGTCTCCGAACATTCGATCGCCGGCAAACGCAATGTCGTCTACGCGCTGAGCGTGTGCAACATTCACGACTCATGGCTGAACGTCATTGAACTGTGATCGGCCTTGGTCACGGATTCCGGCCCGTGGCCATCGGGCCCGGCCGGGGTCCGTCACCAGACCGGATCCCCCTCGCCATGGCGCCAGCCGGCCTTTAGGCGCTCTTGCATGAAATTGGCGATGTTCTGGAACTGGACCCGCAAGTGGGAGGTCTGCTCGCCCTCGTGCTCGGCCAGGGTCCGGCCGGAGGGGAACCAGGGAAAGGTGGCCTCCTGACCCAAATGGATCGGCGTTTCCTTTGGCGAGAACATCACGAACGGTACCCCGAGCGCGCCGGTGAGCGAGACCGTGGCGGTGTTCGGCGCGATGACCAAATCCAAGGCCGTGGTCAGGGCCGCCAAGGTCTCGAAGTCGTTCTTAATGTCGATATCCTCGAAATGATGCAGGGGAACCCCGAACATCTCCAGGATGTTTTGTCGCTCCTCATCCGTATCGCCATATTGCAAATTGATCACATCGACGCCGTCGAAACCGTCCATCAACGGCCGCAGGCGCTCCTCGATGCCGATATATCCGGACGTGCTGCGCAGCGGTGTCACGTATCCCGATCGCCAGGCCAATCCGACCTTGGGTTTCGGCCCCATCGCGGCGAGGCGCGCCCGCCACTGGGCGACCAGGTCCGGGTCCGGCACCAAATATTGCCGTCGGCTGGGAAAATCCGAAACCCGTGGCCTTAAATAAAGGGTCAATGACCCCGCGGGGATTTGCAGGTCATAATCCGGCGGGTACAGCCGTTCGGCTTTTTCCACCTCATCATACATTTGGGGGCGGACCATGGCATCCGGGAATGACCGTCGGAACAGGGTTTCCAGGCGCGGTTCGCATTCGATGATCGCTTTGCCGACCCGGGCGATCGCATCGGCGTAGCAGCCGGCGAAGCGGATCTCGTCGCCAATCCCCTGTTCCCGCCAGATCATCACCGTCTTGTCGGTGGCCTCGCCCTGCCACCGGGGCACATCCAGGCGCCGATCGGGTTGCCGGCTGCCGGCCGCGAACCCGTCCTCATAGCAGCGCCAGCCGTCCTCCAGCCGGCCCAGCATCAGGCAGGGCAGCGCCTGGTTCCACCGCATCTGATGCTTTTCCTGCTCGGGCGCCAACTCTTCGGCGCGCTGGAAGGAGGTGATGGCATCGGCGTTCAGGCCCGAATACAGCTCCATCGTGCCCAGATTGTTCCACAGGAAAAAATCATCCGGGTAGTAGGTCAGCCCACGCTTGAGCACCGCGATGCCGTCTTCCATCCGGGCCAGCGTGTGCAGGCTGTTGCCCAGGGCGACGAAGGCCTTTTGGCTGGTCGGATTGATCCGGATGGCCTGTTGGGCGCACAGCAGGGCGGTTTCGAATTCGTCCTTCAGGGTGAAGACCTGGGTCATGCCCACCCAAGGCTCCACCGAATCGCCGTCCAACTCGGCCGCTTTTTTCAAGGATCGGATCGCCTCATCCAGGTCGCCGACTTCCATATAGACCGCGCCCAGTTCCAAATGGGTCTCCCCAATGGTGGGATCGGCGGCGATCGCCCGCTGGAAACAGCTGATCGCCTCCTGAAAGCGGATCAGGGTCCGGTAGATCATGCCCATGCGGGTCAGGATCGAGGCTGGGTTTTCCGCCTCGGCTGCTGCCGCGCGCATGGTCTCGATGCCGGTTTCGAAATCGCCCATGCCGATCTGCAATTCCCCCTTGACCCGCAGGAACCGGGGGTGGTCCTGCCCGTCCGCCGCGGCCAGGAAGTCATCGATGACGGCGGCCAACAGGTCGAACCGGCGCGTGGCGAGGCAGGCATCGGCCCAAAACCGGTTCAGGGCGGCGTCGTCCCGGACAGCCGCCCGGGCCCGGGTGGCCATTTCCAGCGTGTCATTCCAGGACCCGATGCCGGCGAACAGGATCGCCAGGGCTTTCAGGGCGTCGAAATCATGGGGGTCCTGGGCGATGCGGGCCTTGTACAGCGCCAGCGCGGAGAAGTACTTGTGCTGGCGCATGGTCCGCGCGATGCCCGCTTGCAATTGGGCCAGCTGGTCCGGCTTGGTGACATCCGCGGCCGCGGCCACGTCCATGTCGCTGTCGTAGCGCTCGTCGGGCTTGCGGCCCAGGATCCGTTCCCGCATATCGGGTGCTGACTGCCAGACATGGCCGATCGACCGGATCACCGTGATGTTCTCCGGCTCCGCGTCCATGGCCTGGAAGATCAGCTCGATGGCGTCGCCAAACCGGTGTTGGGCCAGGCAGGCCAGACCCTTCAAATGCAGCGCCAGGCCGTTCGCGGGCAGGGCCGCCAGCACCGTGTCGCACAGGCGCTCGGTGTCCGAGAACCGCCCGAACCCGAAATATTGGGCGGCGAGATCAAGCGCTTGTTCGGCCGTGGTCATGCTTGGGGTGGGGCGGTCTGGCGCAGCACCTGGATCAGGGACGAGGTATCCCAGCGGCCGCCCCCCATGGCCTGGACTTGCGCATAGAACTGATCGACCAGGGCGGTGACCGGCACCCGCGCGCCGTTGCGCCGGGACTCGTCCAGGACGATCGACAGGTCCTTGCGCATACACTCGACCGAGAAGCCGAAGACGAACTGGCCGTCGATCATGGTGCCGCCGCGGTTTTCCATCTGCCAGCTTTGCGCGGCACCCTTGGAGATCACCTCCAGCACCAGCTTGCCGTCCAGCCCGGCCCGGTCGCAGAAGTTCAGCGCCTCCGACAGGCCCTGCACAAGGCCCGCGATGCAAATCTGATTGACCATCTTGGCCAATTGCCCGGCCCCGGCCGGGCCCATGCGCCGGCAGGACTTGGCATAGGCATCGATCACCGGCGCCACCCGATCAAAGGTCGCCTGGTCGCCGCCGCACATCACGGTCAGCTGGCCGTTTTCCGCGCCCGCCTGCCCGCCGGACACCGGCGCGTCGACAAAGCCCAGCCCGGCCTGCTTGGCGGCCCCGTCCAACTCCCGGGCCAGATCCGCCGATGCGGTGGTGTGATCGACGAAGATCGCGCCCGACACCATGCCCGCGAAGGCACCGTCGTCGCCAAACACCACACCCCGGACATCATCGTCATTGCCGACGCAGGCGAACACGATCTCGGCACCGTCACTGGCCGCGCGGGGGGTCGCCGCCAGCGTGCCGCCATGGCGCCCGACCCAGGCTTCGGCCTTGGACGCGGTCCGGTTGTACACGGTCACCTGGTACCCCTTGTCCAGCAGATGGCCGGCCATGGGCGCGCCCATCACCCCCATGCCCAAAAACGCGACCTTCATGGCGTGCCCTCCCGTTTTGTGTCGGTGAAACCCGATTCGCCTCCATGCGCTGCACAATGGCCAAAAGGCGGGGACGCGGCAAATTGGTATGGGCCCGGCCGATCAGTTGCCCTTCCGCGACCGGGTTTTGGTAACATTAGCATGCTGGGCTCAATCACGGGCGGCCCGGTAAGGCAGCGGCGGAGGCATTGGGTGAGTTACACCCTGTACACACCGAAAGAAGACGCGGTTCGGCACTTCACCGGCAAGGTGCTGTTGATCGCCAACCGGGATCCGGACACGGTCGCCGCCCTGCGGGTTTTGTTGGACGGCGTGGTCGACATGTTGCCCGCCGCGGCCGATGTGGGCCTGGACGAGCCGGACGCCAAGGGGGACACGTTTGTGGCCCGCGCCCGCTCCAGGGCGCTGTACGCCGCCCGGCGCAGTCGGCACCCGGCGATCGCCGATGACTCCGGCATGGGCATCGAGGTGTTGGGCGGCTTCCCCGGCGTGTTGTCGAAGAGACTGGCCGAACGGGCCGACGGAACCCGGGACTTCGCCAGGGCCATGGCGGCGGTCCACGACAAGGTGAAACTGCACAAGGATGTGGTGGCTTATTTCAGCTGCACCCTGGCGGTGGCCTGGCCCGACGGCCATTGCCAAACGGCGGAGGGGGATATTTTCGGCACCTTGGTTTGGCCGCCCCGGGGTATCTTCGGCTTTGGCTATGACCCCATGTTCATGCCCGACGGCCATACGATCACCTTCGGGGAGATGTCGCCGATCGTGAAGGAGATGATCAGCCACCGGGCGGTGGCGTTTAAGGCGCTGCGGGCCAAGATATTTCGGGGCTCCGGCATTGGTGAGGTGGGCGGCGATAACCCCGGCGGTTGACGCGGGCCGCCGGAACGGGTGATCACGGGCCATGGTATCGGTTTTGGCGGCCCTTGCGGGCAACGACCCGGACGCCGGCTGGGGGCCGGACGAGCCCGGCTTCGGCATATACGTGCACTGGCCGTTCTGCCGGGTGAAATGCCCCTATTGTGACTTCAACAGTCACGTCCGGGAGCAGGTCGACCAGGCCCGCTGGCGGTCGGCGCTGATCGCGGAGTTGCGTCATTTCGCCCGGATGACGCCTGGGCGCACGGTGACCTCGGTGTTCTTCGGCGGCGGCACCCCGTCGCTGATGCCACCCGTGACCGTGTCGGCGGTGATTGATGAGATCGCGCGCCTGTTCGACGTGGCGCCCGGGCTGGAAATCACCCTGGAAGCGAACCCCACCTCCGCCGATGGCCAGGCGTTTCGCGGCTTCGCCGCCGCCGGCGTCAACCGGGTGTCGATCGGCATTCAAGCCCTGTCCGAGGCCGATTTGCGCTTTCTGGGCCGGGAGCACAGCGCCGCCGAGGCGTTGGCCACCGTGGCCTTGGCCCGGCGCTATTTCCAGCGCCTGTCCTTTGACCTGATCTATGGCCGGCCCGGCCAGACGGTCGCCGCCTGGCGGGGCGAGTTGGCCGACGCCCTGGGCCACGCCGCCGATCACCTGTCGCTGTATCAACTGACCATCGAACAGGGGACCAAATTCCACGCCCAGCACCGGCGCGGCCAGTTCACCATGCCCGATGACGCCACCCAGGCCGACCTGTACGACGCCACCCAGGCGGTTCTGGCGGCGGCTGGCCTGCCGGCCTACGAAATCTCCAACCACGCCCGCCCGGGCGCGGAGTGCCGCCACAACCTGACCTATTGGCGCTATGGCGACTATATCGGCATCGGGCCGGGCGCCCATGGCCGCCTGACCTTGGGCGACCAGGCGACCATGGCCGACAAGGTCGCGACCCGCTGCCACAGGGCCCCGGACATCTGGCAGGAGCGG
>CAYNRD010000156.1:0-5738 GCA_964399515.1 uncultured Mycobacteriaceae bacterium
GCATATCGGCGACTATGCCGATGGCGATGTCGCCGTGCCACGCACCCTCGGCCTGCGTGCCATCGCCTATCGGCCGTCGGCCCATGCCGCCGAAATCGCACGGCGCGAACGGTTTTTCCTGCCGGGCCTCCCGGCGGCACACGGACGTCACGCGGGGCTGGTCGACGTGGCCCGGCGCATGGCCCTGGCCCATGGGGCGACGGGGGCGGTGGCGGATGATCCGGGATGGTTTTGGTTCGATCTGGGCGCGGGGGTGATCGGCCCCGCCATGGTTTCCTACGCCAATGCCTGTGCACGGCTGGCGGTCGAGCAGCGCGCGCGCGTGATCCTGGCGTTCCGGCGGGAGGCGCGGATGCTGGCCCCCTTGATCCGGCGCCGGCTTGAAGGACTGGGCGTCGACATCCCGGTGCGGGAGGTCGCGGTATCGCGGGAGGCGACGTTCCTGCCCTGGATGCGGGATGTGGCCAGCTTCGACCTGTCACAGCATGCCCGCGACAGCCGTTTAATGCGGTTCGCCGATTTCCTGGTCACCTGTGGGCTGACCGAGGGGGAAATTCCGCCCCCAATCGCCGCCCTCGGCGCGCTGACCTTGGTCGAGGTCAATGCCCGGCCCGAGATCCATGCCTGGTGGCGCACCCTCATCCCGTTGCTGGAGGACAAGGCCAAGCAGGCGCGCCGCCGGTTCGTGGCCTATGTTCAAGCCATCCTGGGGCCGGACCCGGAAGACAGCGCCGCCCCGATCCTGACCGTTGACCTGGGCGCGGGCGGCACCGTGCAGGGCCGCCTTGGCGACATTCTGGAACTGGAACTGGGCCAGCGCCCGCCGTTCCTGCATTGCTTGTTTTACGCGGCCAAGGGGCGGGTTTCGACCGGGCGCGGCCCGGACCGATTTTATGCCTATACCGGGTTGTCCAGCAAAACCCTGGCGGACAACATCCAAATCTACCGTTCGCCCCAAATCCTGGAACTGATCCTGAATGGGCGGGACCAAACCGTGTCCGGCTATCGGGAAGCGCCAAACGGAGCCGTGGAACCGGTGTTCCTGGCGCCGCCGGTTTGGTCCGACGCCCAGCATGCCGCGATCGACGCCGTGGACCGGGGCGTGCGCCATTACGCCTGGATCCTGGACCGGCTTGGAACCCGCCACCCGGACCGATCGCTGGAAGACCCCGAAATTGCCTCCACAGCGATCCTGCGCCTGATCCGCCTGCCGCCCGCGCGGGAAGCCACGCTTTTGGGGGATTTGGACTTCGACTTCAATGACGGCACCCGCCACATGGTCCGGCTGTGCCGGACCGGGATGGCCGACCATCAGTCCGTCGATGACGTCATTCACGCCGATCCGATCCAGGTGCCTTGGCCGCAGGCGGTGATCACGCGCAAGGACCCCGACCTGCTGCTTGAACAGTTTGAGTCCTGTTTCGGCACCGTGCAGGAACGCCATTGCCGCCGCTGGCTGGCCGAGGTTGCCCGGGCGTTGGAAGCGGATCCGGCGGCGGAGTTGGCGCTGTACTGCGCTGGTGGGCATGGCGGGCTGGGGCCGATGCTGATTGAACGGGCCCGGATGCTCGGCTTGACGATCAGCCTGTACATGGACGTGTTTGAAAGTGATCTTGAGCCGGTCTTCCATGGGATTCCCACCTGCCGCGTGGACGAGTTGCCCCGCCATTCCCCCCGACATGTGCTGGTCGCGACGCTGGGATACGCGGGCCCGATGCATGCGGCGCTGGCGAAAGAGTTTCCCCAAGGCGGGGTGGTCCTGCACGGCGCCAAGTCATGACCGGGACCAGACGTCGCTTGGATGTTGAGAGCGTGACCTTCATGAGTTTGGAACAAACCCGATTCATGATGTGCGCCACGCGCATTGCATTTCGCTGAAGTCGCAAAACATCGGAACAAACAATTTTTTCGTTGGGGCGAAAGTGGATATCCAAATGGATATTTTTGACAGCAATAAAGTTTTAGTTTTCAGTCACTTGGAAAAAACTGGAGGGACACGATTTTCCAATGCGCTCAAATTATGGGTTAAGCATAAAGATCTTGATCCTCAAAAAAAAATTATTGTGGTAAACCCGGCCGGACCTTTTGTGGACGAAAATTTGGTTCGTCGTTTTGAAATCTGCAACGTCGTACAGGGACATGAAACCAATGACCGGATTTTATCTTTTATAAAGGGAAGAAACAGATTTTTGCTTACTATTGTTCGAGAGCCGGCTTTCCAGCTTTATTCTTACTATAGGTTCCGTTATCTTATGCCGCCGGCAAGCAAAGGGTTCCGATTATGGTACTCTCAAGATTTTCCTTTGAATCCGCAGGCGCGCCAATTGATACGGTATTTTCCGTCTTTTGTTGACAAAGATGCCGTATCGATGGCACGGCGCGCGGACTCGGTGTTGGAGCATTTCGATGCCGTGATCCCCACGGACCACTTGTCCGCTGTTCTGGCCCGCTTGTCCGAAGTGTCCGGGGTCGATTTGGACCGTGCCCATGGTAACATCGGCGGTTCCGAAGACGTCATCGCGTTTCCCAGCCGGGCCGACATTGAGCGGGAACGGATGCTGATCAACCGGGATCATGCCGTGGACCACGCCCTATATGAAACGGCCTTGCACCGTTCGGAGGCGTCTATTGAGCGGCTGGTCGATTTTCTGGCCACGGCCACCTAAGGCGGATGGCGGGCCTGGGCGATCACAAGGCCATCGGCGAAAGATCTTCCGGAATCTCCGTGATGTCCGGGCGTGCGATCGGCCCGATTTCGGTGAGTACGGTGCCCCATGACCAGCCGACCCCGAAGCCCGCCATCAAAACGGTCTTGGGGCCCGACGCCAAGGCGCCGCCCAGGCTGGAGCACATCGCCAGCGGTATGGAGGCCGAGGAGGTATTGCCGAACGTCTCCATGTCGATGACGTATTTTTCGGGCGGCACGCCGATCTTCTTGCGCAAATGATCCAGCATCATCTTGTTCGCCTGATGCGGCACGACGTAGTCGATCCCGTCCAGATCGGTGCCGGCGGCATCCAGGGTCTCGGCGATCAGCCCCGGCACCGCCCGCAGGGTGAAGGCGAACACCTCCATGCCGTTCATGTGCAGGCGCGAATCCTCGAACCGGCGCCGCGCATCCTCGGCGTCAAGGCTCTCCGGGCCCGGCATCATCCCGCCGCGCCGTCCGCCGCCTTTCATGATCAGGTGTCGGGCGCCGGCGCCGTCGGTGCCCATGGCAACGGTCATCGGCGGGGCTTCGGGGTCGGCCTCCAGTGCTGTCGCCGCCCCGGCATCCCCGAACAAAGGCAGGGAGCCCTTGTCGTCCGGCCGCAGCCAGCGGGTCGAATCGTCGCCGCACAGGACCAAGGCCCGCTTCGCCGAGGAGCCGCCGAGCAATTGCGCCGCGATCCAGAGGCCATAGGTGTACCCCGAACACCCCAACGGCACATCGAAACAGGCCGCCGAGGTGGGCAGGCCCAAGTGATGCTGCAACACGGCCGCGGTCACCGGCAGGGCGTAGTCCGGGTTCTGGCTTACGAACACCAACACCTCGATGCTGGCGGGATCCCAGTCCAGGCGCCGGATCAGGCCCTCGCCCGCGGCCCGGCACATGTCGGACGCGCACCACCGGTCCGGCAATACCCGGAACTCCCGGATGCCGATCGCCTTGGACAGCTTCTTGATCTCGGCGTCCTCGAACGGGCCCGGATCCTCCAGATAGGATCGCCGGGGTTCGGGGAGCACGCAGTGCAGGCCCGCGATCCGGACCCCATTCACAACCCCTTGCATGGCTTGACCTTACTGTCGCGGCACGCGATTGACCATCGGGTGATGATCACCGCCCTTGCCGCCATGCACAACGCAGGCCGATGCCAAATGTCCCCGACCGTTAACCCCATGGACCTCTCCGGGCGGCGGATCCTGGTGACCGGCGCCAGTGCCGGCATCGGCCGGGATCTGTGCCAATTGCTGGATGGCTTGGGCGCCCGCTTGGTGTTGAACGGTCGGGACCACACCCGCTTGGACGACACCCTGGGCCTGCTGTCCGGCACGGATCATGTGCTTGCCCCCTTCGATCTGACCGATCTGGACGCCGTGCCGGCCTGGATGAAGGATCTGGCCCGGGACGACCCGTTCGACGGGCTGGCCCATTGCGCCGGCGTCGACGTGCTGCGCCCGATCCGCGCCTTCGACCAGGCGTTCTTCGATTGGATCCTGCGGGCCAATCTGGGCTCCGCCCTCGCCTTGGCCCGGGGCATTCGGCAGAAGGATGTTCGGGCTCCGGGTGGTGTCTCGGTGGTGTTCCTGGCCTCGACGGCGGCCAACACCCATTCCGCCGGCAACATCGTCTACGCCGCCGCCAAGGCGGGGGTGATCTCGGCCGCGCGCAGCCTGGCGGTGGAGTTGCTGGGCGACGGCATCCGGGTCAACTGCGTGGAGCCGTCGATCGTGATGACCGACATGACCCGGCGCAACTTCGACAAGCTGACCGACCAGCAGGTCCAAGGCCTGGAAGCCCTGCAGCCCCTGGGGTTCGGCCAGCCGCGCGATGTCGCCCATGCGGTGGCGTTCTTGCTGGCGGACACGGGGCGTTGGATCACCGGCACTTCCCTGGTCGTCGATGGCGGGCGGTCGGCGTGAGCTTGAGCTTCACCGAACCGACGCCCGAGGACGCGGCCATGATCCTGGCATGGCGCCGGCGGCCGGAGATTGCCGCGATGATGTTCTCCGATGTCGCCGACGATGTGGAGCGGCAGCGGGCCTGGCTGGCGCGATCGGCGGACCGGGATGACTACCTGCACCGGATCATTCGGCTGAACGGTGTGGCGTGCGGCCTGGGCTCGATCACGGTCACCCATCCGGACTGGCGGGTGGGCCAAATCGGCGTTTACATGGTCGACCGGGCCGGAGCCACTGGTATGGGGCCGTTTTACTTCACCTATATGCTGAACCACGCGTTCTTCACCTTGGGCCTGCGCAAGCTGGTCAATCACGTGCTGGATGGAAACGCGCGCTTGCTGAAGGGGCACCGGCTGGCCGGCTATCGCGAGGTGGGGGTGCTGAAGGCCCATGCGATGCGCGCTGGCGTGGCGCGGGATGTGCATGTATTTGAAATGATGCGAGAGGCTTGGGTAAGCCTACGGCACCGCTACAACATCTTGGAAGACATGGATGGTCGGGTCTGGGACGGACCGGGGCTGGCGGGCGGCGATGGGGATGGGATGTGACGAGATCCGAGTTTTTGCGCCATTTGGAGACTGTCCTGGAGCGTGATCCGGACACCCTGACCGGTGCGGAACGTTTGGAAGACCTGGAAGAATGGGACAGCCTGGCGGTGATCGGGTTCATCGCCATGGTGGATGAGCGCCTTGGCGTGGTCGTGGAGGGTGCGGCCCTGGCCCAGGCGCGGGCCGTGAACGACCTGGTCGACTTGGCCGGTGTCACGGCCTGACACCGCCCGGATGGAGGGGAGCACCGATGGCCGAACGGACCGCGCCGACCATGGATGGCCAGCTTGACGCGCTGGCCGCGGCGTTGAACGCCGACCGCCCGGCAAGCGTCGCGGCCGCCGAGGCCAACTTCATCCATGCCTTCAAGCCCGTTGGCCTGCGCCGGTCCTTGGGGCCCATTTATCTTCAAGCCCTGCATGGGTTTTTCGCCCGCTGGATCGCGGCCGACCGGGGGGCGGTGGACGCGGACCTCGCCGCGGTCGCCGATGACGGGTTGACCGTGGAACAGGTGGGCGACGGGGCGGA
>CAYNRD010000157.1:0-5721 GCA_964399515.1 uncultured Mycobacteriaceae bacterium
CCAGGCGCTGTATGACCCGCGGCTGGTGCTGCTCGCGGGGGCCGTGATCGCGCTGATCGCGGTTGGCATGCGCCATTCCTTTGGCCTGTTCCTGACCCCGATCACCCTGGACCTGCCATCGATCGATCGGGAAAGCTTCGGCTTTGCGGTCGCGTTGCAGAACTTGATGTGGGGCCTGGCCCAGCCCTTCGCCGGCATGATCGCGGACCGCTATGGCAGCGCCCGGGTGGTTTTCACGGGCGGGGTGCTTTACGCCGCCGGGCTGGTTTGGGCATCGACCAGTTCCAGCGCGCTCGGGTTCACGCTTGGGCTTGGGGTGTTGGTCGGCGTCGGGCTCAGCGCCACGACCTACGCCGTGGTGCTGGGGGCCGTGGGGCGGCGCTTTCCGCCCGAGCGGCGCGCGACCGCGCTTGGCATCGCGTCGTTGGGCGGGTCGGTCGGGATCTTCCTGTCCGTGCCGGTCACCTTGGCGCTGATCGACGGCCTGATGTGGTCGATGGCGTTTTTCAGCCTGGCGCTGGTGGCGGTGGTGATCTGCCTGCTGGCGCCGATGCTGGCCGGTCGCGCCCAGGCGGAGGGGCCTGAACAGCCGCTGGGCGCCGCCCTGGCAGAGGCGTTGGGGCACAAGGGGTTCGTGCTCCTGGTGTTGGGGTTCTTCGTCTGCGGGTTCCAACTCGCCTTCATCGGCACCCATTTGCCCGCCTATCTGCTCGACCGTCACCTGGATGTGTGGTTGGGCGGTGCCGCCTTGGCCACCATCGGCATCACCAACATCGTCGGCACGCTGGCCTGTGGCGCGATTGGCGACCGGGTGAGCAAGAAGAACGCGCTGGCGGTCCTGTATCTGATCCGGGCAGCGGCGGTGGTGGTGTTCGTCCTGCTGCCGCCGACGGTCTTGACCACCCTGGTGTTCGCCGCGGTGATGGGGTTCACCTGGCTGGGCACGGTGCCCCTGACCACCGCCATCGTGGCGCAGGTTTTCGGCCCCCGGTACCTGGCGACGCTGGTCGGCATCGTCTTTTTCATGCACCAGGTCGGCAGCTTCCTGGGGGCCTGGCTGGGCGGGCTGACCTTCGAGCAGACCGGATCGTATGATCTGATCTGGTGGAGCGTGGTTGTGCTTGGGGTGGTGGCGGCCTGGCTTCACTGGCCGATCGATGAGCGGCCGATCGCCGCCAGAGCCCCGATCGGGGCCGAGGCCCATGGCCATGGCTGATCGCGCGTGGGTTTTCGGCGGCGTCGGTCTGTTGGGTGTCGCGGGGCTGGTCTGGCTTTGGGCGGCCGCCTGGCAAGACTATGCGGTCTTGTTCCTCCAGGGGGCCGCCCTCAGCTTTCTGTGTTGAGCCGTGGGCGGGATCAGTCGGTCACCGCCGCCCGCCACGCCGCGAAGGGGGTATCGGCCAGCACCGCGTCCTGCGCCGCCGCCAGGCCGGCGTTGAGCCGGTCCAGGCCCTGGCCGCCCGGATGGGGGGAGACCACCCGGCGCAAGGGCCGTCGCCCGGGCGGCAGATCCGCCACCTCCCGGATCGCCAAGGCCACCGCCTGGGGGTCCTCCCCCGGCTCATCCTGGATGCCAAACCGGGTCATGGCGATCTGGTCGTCATAGGCCCGCAGGCGTTCCGCGCCGGCTTCCGGCAGCATCTCCTCGAAATAGCGGCGGCCATTGGCCAGGAAGCGGGTTGGGTAGTTGGTCGGCTGCACGATGGTCACCTCGACGCCGAACGGCGCCAGTTCGTAGGCCAGAGCCTCCGACATGCCTTCCAGGCAGAACTTGTTGGACACATACCAGCCCTGGGTCGGGAACACGACCCGGCCCAACCCGGAGCTGATCTGCACCAACAAGCCCTGGCCCTGGGCCCGCATCGCCGGCAAGGCCGCCCGGGCCAGCCGGTGATAGCCAAAGACGTTGGTTTCGAACTGGGCGCGCATCTGCGCTTCGGAATGCAGTTCGACCGGCCCCGGGATGATGATCCCGGCATTGTTGACCACCACGTCCAGGGCCCCGCGGCGGCGGCGCGGGCGACGCCCGCCTCGACGCTGGCGGTATCGCGCACATCGATATCGATCACCTCCAAGGGCAGGCCGTCCGCCTCGGCCTCGGCGGTGAGGGTCCGCGCCGCCTCGGCGTTCCGCCCGGTGGTCTCCCGCATCGAGGCGAAGGTCGTGAAGCCGGCGCGCGCCAACTCCACCGCGGTCAGGCGGCCGAAGCCGGAACTTGAGCCGGTGACCAGGGCGGCACCGCGGGCGGCGGTTTGGGCCTGGGCCTGGGCACCGCCGGGCACGGTGACGGCCGCGGCCGCGGCGGCGGTGCCGATCAGAACGTCACGGCGGCTGGGTTTGGGATCGGTCATGGGGGGCCTTCTTCGGTTTTGGGAAAATGATTGCCTAGGCAATTAAATTGCCGTACGAGTTCCGTCAAGCCCCGCTTCAAGATCTATCGGGCCAGTGCCGCCAGCAAGCGTGCCAGCGATGCCTTCAGCGCTTGTCCCTCGGCCTCGGGCAAGGCCGCCAGCGTCTCGGCGTTCACGGATCTGGACAGGGCCATCAGGCGCGGCATCAGGGCCTCGGCCGCGGGGGTCAGGGCCAGATGGGTGGATCGGCCGTCCCGGTGGTGCTCGGCCCGGCTGATCAGGCCCTTTTCGACCATGCGCGCGATCAGGCGGGTCGTCGCCCCCTTATCCGTGCCCACGGCCCGGGCCAGCGCGGTCGGCGTGTCGCCCCGACCCGCCCGGATCGCGATCATCGCCCCCCACTGGGCCAGGGTGACGCCGTGGGGCGCCAACTCCCGCTCGAACCGGGCCGCCATGGCATGGGCGCAACGGTTCAGCAGATAGCCAAGATTGTCTTCCAGCGGATACGGGTCAGCTGTGGGTGGGTCAGTGGGCATCGGGGTGTGGGCGCGGGCGTCGGGACCGCCCAGATGTACATCGGCCCGTGGCCCGCCGTCCCGCCCTACCGTCGCGGCGATGCGGTGCGCCGCGTCCAGACCCGGCCGTCGATCACCGACAAGCCCAGGGCGATCAGCGCCATGCCCGCGAGCTGTGGCAGGGTCAGCGCCTCACCCAGGAGGGTGCTGCCCAGCAGGATCGCCGTCACCGGAACCAGCAAGGTAACCAGCATGGCGTTGACGGCGCCGGCGGTCGCCAAGACCTGGAAATACAGGATGTAGGCAAGCGCCGTCGACAGCACCGCCAGGGCCGCGACACTGGCCCAGACCAGGGCCGACGGCGCCGGCAGGCGCAGCGGATCATCGATCCACCAGACCACCGGCGCCAACAGCAGGGTCGAGGCCAGCACCTGACCGGCGGCGACCACGGTGGGAACGACGCCCAGGCGCCGGAACCGCCGGCCATAGACCCCCGAACAGGCATAGGCCAAGGCACCCCCCAGGACCGCCACGGGGCCGAAGGGCGCCATGCCGGTTTCCGAGACCACATCGGGCGCCAACATCACCACCACGCCCAGAAAGCCGATGCCGACCCCCAAGGCCTTGGCCGCGGTCGCCCGTTCGTCCGCCAGCACCAACCCCGCCACCACCACCCCGAACAGGGGCGTGGTGGCGTTCAGGATCGCGGCCAGCCCGGCCCCGATCTGGGTCTGGCCCCAGACGATCAGCGAAAAGGGCACGACATTGTTCAAGAACCCCATGCCCAGGAAGGCCAGCCAGCACTCGGCCGTCCGGGGAATCGGCAGCCGCAAGGCCGCCACCACCAGCCACAGGGTGGCCGCCGCCCCCGCCACCCGCAGCCAGACCAGGGTGAAGGGCGGCAGGTCCTCCAGGATCACCTCGGCCAGGAAGAACGATCCGCCCCACAGCACCGACAGCGTGATCAGCATCGCCCAGGACACGGCCCCCATGGCGGGGGTGATGGGTTGGGGCATGGGACGCTCCGCTGTCGGGGACATTGGGAGGGATGGTAGGATGCACCAAGGCCGCCAACCTCCCGAATCTTGGCATGACAGGGGCCCGATGACCGAAGACGAGACGCCGCGTTGGAGGTCGGTGTGATCGACCGGGGGGGGAGGTGTGGATGGCGGCCTTGGATGACCGCAACCGCATCGCCCACACCGATGATGCCAAGGCGTTCGCGGACATCTCGATGCGCCTTCGGGACCGGTACTAGGACCTCTTCGATGCGTTGCATCCGTACATGTTGGACCGGATCGGCACGGTGTTCGGGGAAAGCCCGCTTCCGGTGAGCGTGGACGTGCTGGCCTATGACCGCATCGGGCAGGCGGGGCTGAAGGCCCATATCGATCGGGTGGCGGTGCCGGTGTTCAGCCGGGAGGATCTACGCCGCCTCCGCGACCACGGGGTTGCGCAAGACCCCTAAGCCGTCGATGGTCACCTCGCAGATGTCACCCGGTTTCAGGTAGATGGGCGGCTTGCGGGTGAAGCCGACGCCCGCGGGCGTGCCCATCACCAGGCAGTCGCCGGCCTCCAGCGTCATCACGTCCGAGATCATCGCGATCGCCCGGGCCACATCGAAGATCATGTCGGCGGTATTGCCGTCCTGCAGCACCTGGCCGTTGACGACACAGCGGATGCCAAGACCAGCGCCGCCCCGGGGCAGATCCCAGGCCGGAACCAGCAGGGGTCCGAAGCCGCCGGTGGCGTCAAAATTCTTGCCCAGGGTCCATTGCTGGCCGCGCTTTTGGACATCCCGGACCGAGCCGTCATTGAACAGGCTGTAGGCGATGACATGGTCGAGGGCGCGGTCTTCGGCGATGTGGCGGCCGCCGATGCCGATCACCGCCACCAACTCCGCCTCGTAATCCAGCTTATAGCTGGCCTTGGGCACCACGATCGGCTGGCCATGGGCCGCGAAGCCGCTGGGGAAGCGGGTGAAAACGATCGGGAAGTCGGGCACGGGGATGCCGGTTTCCGCGGCATGGTCCCGAAAGTTCAGGCCCATGCACAGGCATTTCGGCGGTGCCGCGATCGGCGCCAGGACATGGGCGTCGTCCAAGGCGATCCCGGTGCCGCCCGCCTCGGCCAGGGATGCTCCCGCCGCCATCACCTCCTTCAGCCGGTCGGGGCCCAGGGTGATCACCGCCTGCAAGGAGGACCCGAAGGCCGGCATCGGCCCGGTGACATCGAAGATCCGGCCATCCCGGACAAAGCCGATCGCCGTGCCGCCGCCGGCGGCGCGGAACTGGCACAGCCCGTCCCGGGCCGGGAACAGCGGCGTGTCTGGGGTGGGATCGGTCACCGGTCAGGCCGCCAGCTTGCCCAGGGCGGCCAGGCTGTTGTTGCGCGCCCGCTCCAGAAAGGCGCATTGCGCCGCCGCCACATTGTCGGCCTGGCCGGCCCAGGTGGTCAGTGCCGTGTCCTGCAAGGCCCGGCCATAGGAGAAGCTGAGCACCCAGGGCCGCCCGTCCAGGCGGTTCATGGCGTCCAGGTTGCCGCTGGCCTGGGCTTCGGGCTGGCCGCCGGACAGGAACACGATGCCCGGCACGTCCGCGGGTACGCAGCGGCGCAGGCTGTGCAGGGTGCGCGCCGCCACCTCCCCGGTCGGGGCCTGGGTCGGGCAGGCCTTGCCGCTGATCACCATGTTCGGCTTCAGCAACATGCCGCGCAGGTCAACGCCCATGCGGAACAGCGCGCCGAACACCGACGTCAGGGTCTTTTCGGTCACCCATTGGCACAGGTCGATGTCATGGGCGCCGTCCATCAGCACCTCGGGCTCGACGATCGGCACGATGCCGGCCTCCTGGCAG
>CAYNRD010000158.1:0-5706 GCA_964399515.1 uncultured Mycobacteriaceae bacterium
GAGGATCGGGGCGGGGCCCTGCCCGGGGTCTTGACGCTCCGGGACCTCAAGGATTCGGACGCCTTGGGCCGGGCCGCAAGGCCCGGCGGCCGGGCGTTGGTGCTGGGCGGCGGCTATATCGGGCTGGAGGCGGCCTCCGCCCTGATCGCCCTTGGCATGGGTGTCACCGTGGTGGAGGCGGCACCCCGGGTCTTGGCGCGGGTGGCGGGGCCCCAGATCGCCCAGTGGTTCGAGACACTGCATCGGGGCCGCGGCGTGCGCCTTTGACCGGCACCGGCCTGGACCGGCTGGACGCCGGCGCGGACGGCCGGGTGGCGGCCGCGATCCTGTCAACGGGTGAGACGCTGGCGATCGACCTGGCCCTGATCGGCATCGGCGGCGTTGCCCGGGACGGTCTGGCCCGGGCGGCGGGCCTGGCGTGTGACAACGGCATCCTGGTCGACACACGCGGGCGGACCGAGGATCCCCACATCTTTGCCTGTGGCGATGTGGCCCGGTTTCGCCTGGGCGGCGGCCTGGTGCGCCTGGAATCGGTCCAGAACGCCCTGGATCAGGCGCACGCGGTGGCGGCGGAACTGGCCGGCCAAGGTCAGGACTATGCGCCCGTGCCCTGGTTCTGGAGCGAGCAATACGACACCAAACTTCAATCGGCCGGCCTGAACACCGGCTTCGACGCGACCGTATCTCGCCCCGGCAAGCGGCAGACCGCCTTTAGCGTCTGGTACTATCGCCACGGCAAACTGATCGCGGTCGACGCAGTCGATGACCCGCAAGCCTATATGGCCGGGCGCCGCCTGCTGACAGCTGGCCTCTCCCCGCCGCCCGCGACCCTCGCCGACCCCTCGGTGGCGCTGAAGTCCCTGTTGTAAGGGTGTCCGAACATGCGCCCACGGCCGGCCGTTAATACCCCAACGCCTGGCCGATATTGTCCGTCACGCGGCGCGCTGGATGGCCGTGAAGGTGGTTTTGGCGCATGATCTGAACAGTCCTGCCAAGGATGGCGTCAGCTTGGCGAAACATCTCCAAGGTCGGCGGCGCGCTTAGGATGTTTAGAACCCGGACCTGAATGTTCTGGTAGTTGGCGTTGGCCAGCGCGTTCTGCACGGTGCCGCCTTGCTGGAACCGGCGCCCGACGGCGGCGGCCTGGGCAAAGACCGTTGCACGGTCGCGGATTTGATCCAGGCGTTGCCCACCGGTCGTAAAGACGTTGCCGGGCAGCACCACCGTGTTCCCGGCAAAGCGGACCGCGTTGATATTCTGCAAGGCCGTATTGTTGGTCATGTTCGGATCGTTCTGGCCAAACACGCAGCGCGTCCCGCCCGCCCTGACGAAGATGCCGGAGCACTGATGGCAGGGTTCCAGGGTTGAATAGAGCGTGGTGTTCTGGGGGACCTGGCCGATGCCTTGGATCAGGTTGGTTTCCGCGTGAAAGGTGGTGTTGATACTCCGAGCGTTGACCTGCCATCCGTAGATCTGCCCTTGGGAGCCGACCAGAACCGCCGCGATCCGAGACCCAAAGCTGGGACCTTGGGAGTACACCCGGCCGGCGACCGCGTATGTGAACAGCATGAACAGAGTGTCCAGTGCGCCTTGGGTCGCCTGGCCTGCTGCCAGAAATTGCTGGAACGGGGCGATCCCGCGCGCCGCTGCCGGCTGGGGGCCTGGCTGCCAGGTCGCGCGCCAGTTGTTCAGGAGATTGTTCTGGACACCGTGCAGGGCGTTCAAGTAGCCAGCCGCCGTGACACCGCCCACATTGGCCGTCGGATCTGCAATCAAGCCGTTCGGGGGCGTTTGATTGCCGGGAACCCAGACCCGGTTCTGTTGGTTGAGGGCGGGATAGCCAGCCGGAACCATGTTCGCGACGTTGGCGACGGCTCGGACCGGGACGTGATGCTTCTGCCCGCCGGTGTAGTGCGTCACCGAATGCAGGTTGTGGGTCTTCATCATCCCCAAACAAGCCTGGGTCGGCACATAGGTGGAGAAGACCAGCAAATTGCTCAAGTTGCCTTGCCGGGCCTGCGCCTGGATGGCGTTGACGATGGCGGTATGAGAGCTCCAGCCAGGCAACCCGTTTGCATGGACCGCAAAGGCTTCGATCGCGGGCGCATTGCCCTGGTTGCCACCCTGCTGCCGCATCAGGACTGCGGCTTGGACCCCACCATTGGGCCGCAGCCCAAAGACGTTGAAAAGCCCGAAATCGAACTTATTGATCCACGCCATCGCGACGCACCCAGCCAAATTCTCGAATAATACGAAAAATCTGGGTGATCAGTAGCATACCATCCCAAAAAGACAATTTAATTAGGCGCGTGGCTGCAATCCTCCGACTATTGAGGCGTATGGATGATCGGATCGCCGGCCATCAGCGCCGGTCGGTGAAGCGGGCTGGCTTGACGGTCCCTTCGAAGGCTTGGGCGATGGTGCCGGCCGGGACCACCCGCGGCGTTGGCTTCAAGCCGAACACCCGGTCGATATCCTGGGTGACTGCTGTGACCGCCGCCTCGGCCGCCACGCCATGGGGCAACTCCAGTTCGACCTCCAGCGCGTCCCGGGTGCCGTCGAAGGTCACGGCGACCCGGAAATCGGCGACCACCGGGCTTCGGAACATCAGGTCTTCGAAGTCGGTGAAGCCGATATTGATGCCGCGCACCTTGACGAAGCCGGCGGTGCGGTGGGCGTGTCGGATGACCGGGAAGACCGCGAACGGCCCGGCGGCCGCGGCGGTGCCCTTGGACCGGACCACGATGTCACCGGTGTTCCAGCGCAGGAACGGTGTCGCGTGGTTGGTGACCAGGGAGGTGACCACCAACACCCCCTCCCGGCCATCGGGCACCGGCTCAAGGGTTTCGGGGTCCAGGACCTCCGGGTAGCAGAAGTCGTCCCAAAACCGGAAGCCGGCCTGGGCCGCGTCTTCCCCGCCCAGCATCATCATCTCGGTCATGCCGAAACAGTCCCGCACCTCCGCCCCCCACAGGGCGGCCAGTTTTGCCCGCTTGGAGGGCGAGAGCGGTTCGGCCGTGCACAGGATCTTCTCGATGCCGGCACCGGCCAGGTCGAAGCCTTCGGCCCGGGCCAGGTTGGCCAGTTGCAGCCCATAGCTGGCCATGCCGATCCAGGCCGAGGGCCGGAACATCCGGATCATGTCCAACTGCGCCTTGGAGGGGGCGGTGTTGCCGCCGCCGGCCCAAACCATGCCCACGCCCAGCTCCGAGCCCGACCGGGCCATCAGGTGCCCGGCCGGGTGGATGCCCAGCGGCAGGGACATGTGCGCGATGTCCTGAACCCAGAACCCGGCCAGCGCCAGCACGCGCTTGAAGCCCAGCATGCAATGGCGGATGTCCAGGGCGGTGCGGGGATAGAACAGCGGCCGGCCGGTGGACCCGCCGGACCGCCAATACTCCACCACCTGAGAGCGCGGGGCGATGCAGAACCGGGTGTAGAAATCCTCCACGGACAAGGCCCGCAATTGCTCCTTGTCCAAGATCGGGATTTGGGACCAAACCTCGGGCTCGGTGGCGCGGTCGGGGTCGATGCCGGCCAGGCGTTCGGCCATCAGGGGCGCGGTCTTCGCCCGTCGGACCGCGTCGCGCCGCCGCTCCGCCTGCAGCGCGTCCAGCGTGGCCCGGTCCGCCGGGATGTCCAGCCCGCCGCCATCGCCGATCATGGCCGGCCTGATATCGTCCATACCCCGTCCCCATCACTACTCTGGCATACGGCAACATTGAAACATGCCGTCGCCCTGGCGTAGAGACTAATTATCGGAAATCGTCTCGATCGGACCCAATCATGCCGACCATCACCTTCGTGGCCGCTTCCGGCGACCGGAAAACGGTGACCGCCAAACCGGGCGAAAGCGTCATGCGCGCGGCGGTCGCCAACGACATTCCGGAGATCGAGGCGGAGTGCGGCGGCTCGCTGGCCTGCGCCACCTGCCATGTCTATGTGGACCTGGCCTGGGTCGACAAATTGCCGCCCAAGGACCCGTTGGAGACGGACATGCTGGACATGGCCGAGCATGACGTGAAACCGGAAAGCCGCCTGTCCTGTCAGATCACCATGACCGAGGCCCTGGACGGGCTGGTGATCGGGCTGCCTGGATGACCGACGGCTTCCAGCGGGTCGGGGACTGGGACGCCGCCTATGACAACCGGGCGGCGGTGCCCGGCGTCCAGGCGATCTTGGACGGTTGGGCCAACCGGTCGGCGGCCGCGCGGGAGCAGTTGGCGGACCGGGCCCTGCTGGATCTGGCCTATGGCGACCACCCCAGGGCGCGCTTGGACCTGTTCCAGCCCCAGGGGCCGTCCCGGGGCCTGTTCGTGTTCGTGCACGGCGGGTACTGGAAAAGCCTGGACAAGTCGCTGTGGTCCCATCTGGCCGCGGGCGCGCTGGCCCATGGCTTCACGGTCGCGGTGCCCGGGTATCCGCTGTGCCCCGAGCGGCGCATCGCCCAGATCACCGCCGCCATCGGCCAGGCGATCGGCCTGGCCGCCGACCGGGCCGAGGGCCCGATCGTGCTGGCCGGCCATTCGGCGGGCGGGCATCTGGTCAGCCGCATGCTCTGCCAGGGCGGGCCGCTGGCCGGGGCGGTGACGGCGCGCATCCGTGAGGGGGTCTCGATCAGCGGCGTGCATGACCTGCGCCCGCTGTTGACCACCGCCATGAACCAGACCCTGCGCCTGGACCCGGCCGAGGCCGCGGCGGAGAGCCCGGCCCTGCTTGCCCCCTTGGCGGGGACGCGGCTGACCTGCCTGGCCGGGGGCGATGAGTTGCCGGAATTCCGGCGCCAGAACGCGCTGCTGGCCAATATCTGGCGCGGTCTGGGCGCCGAGACACGCGCCCTGGAAACCCCTGGCCGGAACCATTTCGATGTCGTCGAGGATCTTGCCGACGCGAAATCGACCCTGTGCAAGGGTCTGTTTATCTGAGTTAATTCGGACCACCGAACCGGCACCGGGGCCAACCCGGGCCAGATCGAACAGGAGATTGAACGATGAACGTGACCAAAACGGCCGTGTCGGCCGTCCTGGCCCTGGCGATGACCGCCGGGGTCGCCCAGGCCGAACCGGTGAAGGTCGGCATGATCACCACGCTGTCGGGCGGCGGCGCCAGCCTGGGCATCGATGTCCGCGACGGCTTCATGCTGGCGATCCAGAAATCCGGCACCCAGGATGTCGAGGTGATCATCGAGGATGACCTGCGCCGGCCGGAGGTGGCGGTGCGCCTGGCCGACAAGCTGATCCAGTCCGACCAGGTGGACGTGCTGACCGGCATCCTGTGGTCGAACCTGGCCTTGGCGGTGGTGCCCAGCGTGGTGCGCCAGGGCAAGTTCTACCTGTCGCCCAATGCCGGGCCGTCGCTGCTGGAGGGGCAAGCCTGCCACCCGAACTACTTCAACGTCGCGTGGCAGAACGACAACCTGCATGAGGCGGCGGGCGCCTACGCCAACAATGCCGGGCTGAAGAACAGCTTCATCCTGGCGCCCAACTACCCGGCCGGCCAGGACGCGCTGACCGGCTACAAGCGGTTCTTCGCGGGTGACATCACCCAGGAGCTTTACACCCAACTGGGCCAGCAGGACTACGCCGCCGAGATTGCCCAGATCCGGGCGTCCGGGGCCGACAGCGTGTTCTTCTTCCTGCCCGGCGGCATGGGCATCGCGTTCCTGAAGCAATACGCCCAGGCCAATGTCGGCATCCCGGTGGTGGG
>CAYNRD010000159.1:0-5689 GCA_964399515.1 uncultured Mycobacteriaceae bacterium
GCCTGAACGCATCGACCACCCGGGATCGGATGGCGGGGTCCGCGTTCAACTTGCCCACGATCACCAGATCCGAATCCGGAATGTGACGGCACACCGCCGCCCACAGGGACAAGGCAGGGTCGGTCAGCTTCGTGGACCGATGGGGGGCGATCATCCGAAACCGATCCGGCCGGCCGGGTGTCGGATCGGGGCGATTCCGATCGGTCGGAACATACACCCAGCGGCAATAGGGTGCCGGCAGGGTGACGACCGCCTCGCCGCCATCGCCCGGCGCGCCCTCCAGCCCCTGGGCCAGGAACCGGTCGGAGATCATGATGTCGATGCCCGGCATGAACACCCGCCCCGGATAGCCGAGCCAGGTCGCCTGGAGCGGCGCCAGGCGTTGGGACAGGATCGGCAGCTTGGTATTCCCGGACAGGCCATTCAGGTCAATCAACACGTCCAGTTCGGTGGCCTGGATCCGGGCGCGCAACGCGGCATCCGACAACCGCGCCGCCGACACCCAGTGGTCGGCATGGGCCTTGATGAACGCAGAGACGTAATCCTCATCCGGCTGGGTCGAGAAAACCGACACCCACGCCCGGGTCCGATCCAGCCTGCGGAACAACCCGGCGGACAGGCGGCCGACCGGATGCCGCTTCAGATCCGAGGACAAGAACCCGATCCTGAGCGGCCCCGTGACCGACCGCCGCCGTTTCGGCGCGGGTTTGGGCAGGGTTGGCGGCGCCAAGTCCAAGAACGCGCGCCGATGCTCCCGATCGATCTCCGCTTGGGACAAGCCGGCCACGGCGTACAAGGAAAACAAGTAGTCCGGCCGATAGGTTGTGTTCAAACCCATCGCGGCTTTCAGGACGTCCGAGCCCTGTTTCGCCCGCCCCGTGTTCAGCAGAAGTTTTCCCTTCAAACCCAACGCCTGGGATAACGCGGCATCGTTGGAGAGGGCGTTTTCAATCGCATCGAGCGCCTTGGACGCCAAGCCATGGCGCCGGTACAGGTCGCAGATGTTGCAGTATATCTTGGCTTTGTTTTTGGTATCGAGGTGGTCCAACGCCTGCCTCAGGGCCTCGGCGGCCTCTTCGACCTGCCCATTGGCCTCAAAGGCGGCGGAGCGGACCAAATGCGTCTCGACATGCCGGGGCAAACCGTCCTGGTCGTCAAGATCCAGTCGAGGTGCGCCGTTCGTCCCATCCGCGACGCCCGCCATCCGATCCTCCGCCATCGATTGGGTCCTTGGTTGGTGTGACAGTTCTGGTCGCATGCACCGGGTGTATCAGCCAAACAGCGGAACGAATTCGGCCGGTTCGGCGCCGGGCGCTTTCCTCGCCGGGCGATCCGATCTATCACCGCCCGTCATGGTGAAGGGAGAGCCGGCCGTGCGCTACGTGTCGACCCGGGGCGGGGCCCCGGTGCTGGAGTTCGAGGACGTGTTGCTGGCCGGCCTGGCCACGGACGGAGGCTTGTATGTGCCCGAAACCTGGCCCCAGTTCAGCACCCGGGAGATCCGGGCGTTGCGCGGGCGGTCCTATCCGGACCTGGCCGCCCGGATCATGGCGCCGTTCGTGGGCGACGCATTCACGGCCGAGGAGCTTTCGGCGCTGGCCGAGGACAGCTACCGGGGCTTCACCCATCCGGCCACGGCGCCCCTGGTGCAGATCGGTCCCGACCGCTGGATTTTGGAACTGTTCCACGGCCCGACCATCGCGTTCAAGGATTACGCCCTGCAGGTGCTGGGCCGGTTGTTCGACGCGGCCCTGGCCCGGCGCGGCCAGCGGGTGACCGTGGTCGGGGCGACATCGGGCGACACCGGCTCGGCCGCTATCGAGGCCTGCCGGGACCGGGCGAACATCGATGTCTTTATCCTGCACCCCCATGGCCGCACCTCCGACGTGCAGCGGCGGCAGATGACCACCGTCGCCTCCGCCAACGTCTTCAACATCGCGCTGGAGGGCGCGTTCGACGATTGCCAGACCGCGGTCAAGGCGATGTTCGGCGATGCCGGTTTCCGGGACCGGATGCGGCTGACGGCGGTCAATTCCATCAACTGGGCCCGAATCATGGCCCAGATCGTCTACTATTTTTGGGCGGCGCTGAGCCGGGGCGGGCCCGACCGGCCGGTGGCGTTCAGCGTGCCGACCGGCAATTTCGGCAATGTCTTCGCCGCCTATGCCGCGACGCGTATGGGTCTGCCGATCGAACGGCTGGTGGTGGGCTCGAACGCCAACGACATCCTGGACCGGTTCTTCAGGACCGGGGAGATGCGGACGGCCCCCGTGGTGGAGACGCTGAGCCCGTCCATGGACATCCAGATTTCCAGCAATTTCGAGCGGCTGCTGTTCGAACTGCACGGGCGGGACGGCGCCGCCGTCGCGGCACAGATGGCGGCGTTCAAGACCACGGGCCGGTTCCAGGTCACGGCGGACCAGGCCGAACGTGCCCGATCCCTGTTCACCAGCCACCGCCTGGACGATGGCGGCATCACCGAGGTGATCCGCACCACCAGGACCGGGGCCGGCTATCTGATCGACCCGCACACGGCGGTCGGTCTGGCGGCGGCCCAGGCCCAGGATCTGCCGCCGGGCGTGCCGATGGTGGCCCTGGCCTGCGCCCATCCGGCCAAGTTCCCGGACGCGGTGGAAACCGCCAGCGGCATCCGGCCGCCCTTGCCCCGCCACTTGACCGATCTTTATGATCGTGCGGAACGGATGGTGGTCCTGCCGGACGACCAGGCCGGCCTGCAATCCTACATCGCCGCCCACAGCCGGGCGGCGCGCAACTGACCGCCAGGAGCGTTGCCCCGCGTGCCCCCATCCTGCCCCGGCATCCAGGTCACCACCCTGCCCAACGGCCTGCGGGTGGCGACCGCCCCGATCCCCCATGTGGAAAGCGTGGCGGTGGGCGCCTGGTTCGGCGTCGGCACCCGCCATGAGGGCGACGGGCGCAACGGCGTCGCCCATCTGGTCGAGCACATGGTGGTCAAGGGCACCCGTCGGCGGTCGGCGGAGGCAATCGCCCAGGAGATCGAGGATGTCGGCGGCCATCTGAACGCCTATACCAGCCGGGAGAACACCGCCTATTACGCGAAGGTGCTGAAGGAGGATTGCGGGCTGGCCTTGGACATCATCGCCGACATCCTGCAGCACTCGGTCCATGACGAGGGCGAGTTGGCGCGGGAACGCCAGGTCGTCTGCCAGGAGATCGGGCAGGCGATCGACACCCCCGACGACATCATCTTCGACCATTTCCAGGCCACAGCCTATCGCGACCAAAGCCTGGGCCGGCCGATCCTGGGCACGGTGGACAGCGTTTCGGCCCTCAAGCGGACCGATGTGTTGGGGTATCTGGATCGGAATTACGGCACCGCGGATCTGGTGGTGGCGGCGGCGGGGAACATCGACCACGCCCGGTTCGTGGACATGGTGATGGCCCAGTTCGGCGATTTGGCCCAGGCCGGCCCCGACCAGCCGCAGCCGGCCCGCTATCGGGGCGGGGAGTACCGGGAAGCGCGCGATCTGGAACAGCTGCACCTGGTGCTGGGGTTCGAGGGTGTGGGCTATCACGACCCGGACTTCCACACCGCCGCCATGCTGTCGACCCTGCTGGGCGGCGGCATGTCCTCCCGCCTGTTCCAGGAGGTGCGGGAAAAGCGCGGCTTGGCCTATTCGGTCTACAGCTTCACCTCCGCCTTCGCGGAGACCGGCCTGTTCAGCATCTATGCCGGCACCGACGGCCGGGACGCGCCGGAACTGCTGCCGGTGATCTGTGACCAGTTGGTCGGCGTGACCGACCGCCTGGGCCAGGATGAGGTGAACCGGGCGCGGGCGCAGATGCGCGCCGGCCTGCTGATGGGCCAGGAAAGCCCGATGGCCCGGGCCGAGCAATTGGCCCAGCAGCTGCTGATCTTTGGCCGGCCCCTGCCAACTTCCGAGCTTCTGGCCAAGCTGGACGCGGTCGATGGCGACCGGATCCAGGGGTTTGCCCGCCGCCTGCTGTCCAGCCCGCCGACCCTGGCGGTGCTGGGCCCGATCGACGCCGTGGAGGAATACGGCGCGCTTTCGGCCCGGCTGGCGGCCTGACCGGCCTGGCTGCGGGAGGGTCCGGCCGGTGATCGGATTGTTCCGGGATGGGCTGGCCGATGGCGATGGGGTGCTGCCGGCCCTGCGTTTGGATGGCGATCAGGTTTACTTGCGCCCGCCCCGGCCGCGGGACTGGCGGGAATGGGTGGCGGTCCGGGAGGCCAGCCGCGCGTTTCTGGAGCCGTGGGAGCCGCGCTGGCCGGACGATGCGCTGTCCAAGGCGGCGTTCCTGCGCCGCTACAAACGCCAGGTGCGGGACTGGCGCACCGACCAGGGCTATGCCTTCCTGATCTTCGCGGGTGCCGATGACCGCATGGTCGGCGGCATCACCATGGCCAATCTGCGCCGGGGCGTGGCGCAGACCTGCACGATCGGCTATTGGACGGCCCTTGCGGACGCCCGCCGGGGGTTCATGTCGGAGGCGGTGATCCTGGTTCTGGATTTCGGCTTCCGGATGGCCGATCTGCACCGGATCGAGGCCGCCTGCCTGCCGCGCAACCACGCCTCCAAGGGCTTGCTGGAGAAGCTTGGCTTCACCCTGGAAGGGCGGGTGCGGGAGTACCTGAAGATCAACGGCGTCTGGGAGGATCACCTGCTGTATTCCTTCCTGCGCCGGGATTACAACCAATGGACGCGGGAGGATGCCGAGGAACGCCGGCGGGAGGAGCACGGCCTTCAAGACCGGCTCGTCGCCCTGCCCGCCGGGCCGACACTTGGCCCTGGCCCCACATCTGGCCACGGCACGGGCACAGTCCCCGACGCCCCGAATGCCGGTTTCGGGATGCCCCATTTGCGCCACAAGATTTAATTTTTATAAGAAATATCTAATATTCTGTCGCGAGACTGTCTTCGATGTCACGTAAAATTGACATCCCGTGATCGTAAGGTGTCGCCGCACGATCGCGCGACTCCGCACGTCCACCGGGAAAGATCGAAGACAATGACCCAACCGCTTTTTGACGCCGGTTTTTATCTGGTCGCCAACCCCGATGTGGCCGCGGCCGGCATCGACCCGCTGGAGCATTACCTGACCTTCGGCATCGGTGAGAGCCGGGACCCGAACCCGCTGTTCGACACCGATTTTTACCTGGCCCAGCGCCCGGAAGGGGCGGCCAACCCGCTGCAAGACTATATCGACGCCGGGGCCGCCGCCGGCGCCGACCCGATCGCGGTGTTCGACACCTCGGCCTATCTGGACGCGAACCCGGACATCGCCGCCTCCGGCGTCAATCCGCTGATCCAGTACATCGACAGCGGTGAGGCGGCGATCCTGGCCGGCACCCAGACCAATGACGGCGTGAACATCGATCTGGCCGCCTATGCCGCCGCCAACGCCGATGTGGTCGCGGCGGTCGAGGCCGGGGTGATCCCGACCTTGCTGTCCCATTTCACGGTGTTCGGCATCGGCGAGGCCCGGATCAACGCCCAGGCCATCTACACCATCCAGGGCGCTGGCCACCTATCGACTTTCGACGGCGCCCAGGTGTCCGCCGCCGGCGTGGTCACCGCCCTGGACGGCAACGGCTTCTTCCTCCAGGACGCGGCCGGTGACGGCGACGACGCCACCTCGGACGGGATCTTCGTATTCACCGGCGACGCGCCGGATGTCACGGTCG
>CAYNRD010000160.1:0-5687 GCA_964399515.1 uncultured Mycobacteriaceae bacterium
GACCAAATGGCATCTGGCCCACACCACCTGGTTTTGGGAGGCGATGGTCCTGGTCCCCCATCAGCGGGACTACCGGGTGTTCGATGACCGGTTTAACTTCCTGTTCAACAGCTATTACAACGCCCTGGGGGACCGGCACGCACGGCCGCACCGGGGGCTGCTCACTCGCCCGCCGCTGTCGACCGTGCTGGCGTACCGGCAGGCGGTGGACGCGGCGATGGCGGATTTCCTGGGCACCTGCGCCGATGACCTGCTGGAGGCGACCGGTGATCTGATCGCCCTGGGCCTGGCCCATGAACAGCAGCATCAGGAACTGATCCTGACCGACATCTTGCACGCGTTTTCCTGCAACAGCCTGTATCCGGCCTTCCGCCCGCGGGTGCCCGCGCCGGCGGCGACGGTCGATCTTGCGTATGCGTCGGTGCCGGGCGGTGTATGCCAGATTGGCCATGGCGGTGATCGTACGGGCACCGCCGCCGCCGCGCTGGACCGATTTGCCTTCGACCATGAAGGGCCCCGGCATCAGGTGTATGTGCAGCCGTTTCGCCTGGCCAACCGGCCGGTCACCAATGGGGAGGTTCTGGAGTTCGTGCTGGACCGCGGCTATCGGGACTCCCGGCACTGGCTGTCCGACGGCTGGGCGACCGTCCGTGCCGAAGGCTGGGCCAAGCCGGCCTATTGGTTGGAGCGGGATGGGGCCTGGTTCCAGATGGGTCTGAACGGCTTGGTGCCGCTGGAGGCGAACGCGCCCGCCACCCAACTGTCCTATTACGAGGCCGATGCCTATGCCCGCTGGGCCGGCAAGCGCCTGCCGACCGAAGCGGAGTGGGAACGGACGGTGGAGCATTTCGGCCTGTCGCCGGACCACCCCGCGGCCAACACCGCCGGCCGGCAGCAATGGCGGCCGGTTCCGGCCCAGCGCCCCGCCGACTGGGCGGCGGACACGCCGCTGCAGATGTTCGGCGATGTGTGGGAGTGGACGGCGTCGCCGTTCACCGCCTATCCGGGCTTCAAGCCGGACGCAGGTGCCGTGGGGGAGTACAACGGCAAGTTCATGTCCAACCAGTTTGTGTTGCGCGGCGGGTCCTGCGCGACGCCCGATGGCCACCTGCGCGCCAGCTATCGCAACTTTTTCTACCCCCACCAGCGCTGGCAGTTCTCGGGCCTGCGCCTGGCCGAGGACACGGCGGAGGGGGGAGGGGCATGACGGTGGACACAGCCCTTGTGGACGCGGTCCGGGCGGAGATCGAGGACCTGCACGTCTTCTTCGTCGAGTGGTTCACTGGCCGGTCGGACCCGACGGCACTGGGCACGGTGTTCGCGCCCCGCATGCTGCCCGAAACCCTATTCGTCTCGCCGGACGGCAATCGGCTGTCCGGCCCGGAACTGGTCCGGATGTTCGACGGGGCCCATGGTGCCAATCCCGGCTTCGCGATCAAGATCCGGGATGTGCGGGTGCTCAAGGATTTCGGCGATCACTTGTTGGCCGACTACACAGAATGGCAACGGGGCGCCAAGGCCTCGACGCCGCCGGACAACGGCCGGGTGACCACCGTGATCCTGCGCAAGGGCGCCCCATTCGGATGGCTGCACATCCATGAAACCTGGCTGCCCCCACGGGACTACCCCGCCGACGCCTTCGCGTTTTAAATCCCCGGCCCAACTGGTATACGCTCCGTGTCACCCCGCGTCCCCGTAGCTCAGCAGGATAGAGCACCGGATTCCTAATCCGGGGGCCACAGGTTCGAATCCTGTCGGGGACGCCACCGCTCGCGGGTCACATCTCGGGCGGGGGGCCCTTGGGGTGGGCGAGGGCGACCAGGTAGCCGTCGGGGTCGGTCCCTTTCAGGTCGATGGTGCCGGTGAAGGCGGGTTCGGCCGGCAGCGCGCCGCGCAGGTTGTCCCGGGCCAAGTCCTTGCGGTCCGCCAAGGTCGGGAACGCCAGGGTCATGCCCAAGCTGTCCCGGTAGAGGCGCATGGGCCGCGCCATGCCGCCCTCCCTGACCGGGTTTGGGGCGCGGTATTGGCTGTCGGCCCACCGGTCGAGCGGTTGGGGGCCGCCCGTGGCGCCCCGGGGGGCCGCCGACCGGCTGGTTTTCCGCTGCAATCGGGCGGAAATCGTGTAAACGGGTGGGTCCATGGACGCCCGTGACCCGACCCCCGCCAGCGATGCCTCCGGCCCGGCCGGACCCCAGCCCGTGACGCCTGCGCCGACCGCGCCCGGCCCGGCCCGCGCCGGCCCCGCCGCCGCATCCGGCGATCCGGTCCCGGACGCGATCGCGCGCGCGGCCAAGACCGACCGCGACCCGCTTTTGGACATGACCTATGAGATGGTCCAGCGGCGCCGGCTGACCCGTCTGGAACGGTCGGTCACCCAGCGCCAGATCCTGGCCAATCTGTCGATCCGGGCCAAGTTCATCGGCGCCACCGCCACCCTGCTGGCCTTGATGCTGATCGCCTTGGCGGTGATCACGGTGGTGTTCCTGAACACCGACCGGGAATTCGACGTCAACCGGGACACCAGCGAGGCGATGCTGCTGACCAATGAGTTGGAAATCAACCTGTTGGACCAGCAGTCCCAGCTGCGCGGGTATTTGCTGACAACCAACTCCGACATGCTGGACGGCTTGCGGCGCCGGGCCGCCGAGTTTCCGCAAATGTTGCAACGGGCGGTCGATGCCATGTCCGGCGACGCCGTGCAACTGGAGCGGCTGCGCCAGGTGGCGGTGGCGGCCGACCGGTGGATGACCGAAATTTCGGAGACCGCGGTCGGCCTGGTCGGCCAGTTCCCGGACCGCTACCAGGCTGAACTGGACCAGCGCAACATCGACACCCGCGGCCTTGCCCTGATGGCGCAGATCCGCCGCGGTGTCCGGGAGATCATTGAGGCGGAACAGGCGGCCTTGGCCGAAACCTCCGCCCGGATCCACGGGCAGATCGACGCCACCCTGATCTTCCTGGCCGTGGCCGCGGCGGTGGCCAGCCTGTTGGGGGCCATGGCCATGGTGCTGACCGGCACCCTGGTCAGCAACCCGATCAAGTACATGACCACCTTGATGACCCGGCTGGCCGCCAAGGATCACAGCCTGCCGATCCATGGCCAGGACCGGGGCGATGAGATCGGCGACATGGCGCGGGCCCTGTCGGTGTTCCGGGCGATCGCGACCGAACGGGATGACCAGGCCTGGGTCAAGAACGCGGTGTTCGAGTTGTCCAACGACATCCAGGAGATCGAAAGCCTGCAGAGCTTCTGCGCGACGGTGGTCGGGGGTTTGGTGCCGCTGGTCGGCGGCGGGCACGGGGTGTTTTTCCTGGTCGATGACAGTGGCGGCTCCAGCACCCCGGACCGGGACGGGGCGCGCTTCACCCTGATGGCCAGCTACGGCTATCGGGAACGGCGCGGCTTGCGGACCAGCTTCGCTCTGGGGGAAGGGCTGATCGGCCAGGCCGCCCGGGAGCGGGAGGTGCTGCTGATCTCCGACGTGCCGGCCGATTACATCCGCATCGGGTCCGGCTTGGGGGAGGCGCCACCCTACCAAGTCATCGCCTTGCCGGTGATCGGCCAGAACCGGGTGATCGGGGTGGTGGAGATCGCCGCCTTCACCGCGATCCAGGGCCGGGCCAAGCAGTTGTTGGAAGAGGCGATGCCCATGGTCGCCCTCAACTTGGAAAGTTTGCTGCGCAGCGAGAAGACGCGGGAATTGCTGGAGCAGACCCAGATCCAGGCCGAACGCCTGCGCAAGTCCGAGGAGACCATGCGCGCCCAGCAGGACGAGTTGCGCGCCTCCAACGAGGCCTTGGTGGACAAGTCCCAGGCCTTGGAGCGCCAGTCCGAGGAGTTGCGGGCGTCCGAGGAAGAACTGAAGATCCAGCGGGAGGAGCTGCAGGCGACCAATGAGGAGCTGACCCTGAAGTCCGACACCCTGTCGGAACAGAAAGCCGCCCTGGAGCAGGCCCAGAAGGAAGCCGAGGAGAAGGCCAGCGAGTTGGAGCTGGCCAACCGCTACAAGAGCGAGTTCCTGGCCAATATGAGCCATGAGCTGCGCACGCCGCTGAACAGCCTGCTGATCCTGTCCAAGATCCAGGCCGAGAACGAGGAGCGCAACCTGACCAAGGATCAGGTGGAGGCGTCCCAGATCATCCACGAAGGGGGCAGCCAGCTTTTGCGGCTGATCAACGATGTGCTGGACCTGTCCAAGGTCGAGTCCGGCCGCATGGAGGCCATGGCCGAGGACCTGCGCCTGGCCGATTTCGTGGGTGCCTTGGAGCGGCGGTTCCGCCACGTGGCCGAGGAAAAGGGCCTCGGTTTCGAGATCCGGGTGGCCGAGACGGCGCCCGCCTTGTTGCGCACCGATACGGGCAAGCTGGACCAGATCGTCGGCAACTTGCTGTCGAACGCGATCAAGTTCACCTCCGAAGGCGGGGTGACGGTCGATATCTTCACCCCGGCCCGGGCCACGGACACCGCCAACAGCCCGACGGCGGAGACGGGCGCCCAGATGCTGGGGGTGCGGGTCCGGGACACCGGCATCGGCATCCCCGAGGACACCCACGACCGGATCTTCAACGCCTTCGAGCAGGTCGACGGCACCACCAGCCGCCAGTTCGGCGGCACCGGCCTGGGCCTGGCGATCGCCTCCCGGCTGGCCGCGTTGCTGGGCGGCTCGATCCATTTGGACAGCCGCGTCGGCGAGGGCTCGACCTTCACGCTGTTCCTGCGCGCCAATCTGGATGGGGCGGCCGTGGGCGGCGATATCCGGCCGGCGGGCCGGATGCCGGCCCCGGTCCTGGCACCGGAGGCCCAACCGATCGCACCCCCGGTGCGGCCGACCGACGCAGGCGATGCCGATGGCACCACGCTGTTGGTGGTCGAGGATGACCAGGCCTTCGGGGACATCTTGGAAGGGCTGGCGAAAAAGCGCGGCTTCCATGTCTTCCGGGCCGAAACCGGTGAGCAGGCGATCGAACACGCCCAATTGTACCGGCCCGGCGGCATCGTGCTGGATGTCGGCCTGCCCGGTAAGGACGGCTTTCAAGTGATGGAGGCGCTGGGCGGTGATCCGCGCACCCGGGGCATTCCCGTGCACTTTCTGTCGGCCGAGGATGAGCCCAGCAAGATGCAGCTGAAGGGGGCGATCGGCTTCGCCCGCAAGCCGATCGAGCGGGAAACCCTGACCCAATTGCTGGATGTCTTGGCCGAGGCCGCGCAAAAGGGCCGGGGGCGGGTCTTGATCGTCGATGACGAGCCCGGCTCCCGCACCGCGATCAGGGGCCTGATCGCCGACCCCAAGCTGACCTTTATCGAAGCCGGTGACGGCGAGGAGGCGTTGTCGATCCTGTCCGAGGAGCCGGTCGGCTGCATGGTCCTTGACCTGGGGCTGCCCGGTATCGACGGGTTCGAGGTTCTGGACCGGGCCGCGGCCGCCGGCATCCTGCCGCCGGTGATCGTCTATTCGGGCCAGGACCTGTCCAAGGACCAGATGGCGCGGCTGCGCCAATACACCGACAGCATCATCCTGAAGGGCGGGCGCGCGGCCGAACGCCTGCTGGATGAGGTGAAGCTGTTCCTGCATTCGCTGGCGCCGCAGCCCCAGCCGGCCGTGGACGCGGCGCCCAAGGATCCGGTCCCGGGCGAGCCCGGCCGGGCGGCGGCCGGGCGGGCGGCGGCCGCGCGGGCGGCGGCCGCC
>CAYNRD010000161.1:0-5684 GCA_964399515.1 uncultured Mycobacteriaceae bacterium
GGCGGCGGCCCCCGATGCCATCCCCGACCCGCCCGAAGATCCGGGCTACCGGGTGCAGGTGGCGGCGGTGGACGCCGAGGCGGCGGCGGCCCGGGAATTCGACCGGCTGCGGCGCGCCCATGGCGCGGTGCTGGACGGATTGCGGCTGATCACCCCGGTGGTGGAGGGGGACGGCCGGCGGTTCTGGCGGGTGCAGTTGGGGCCGCTGGACCGGGACGGCGCCACCCGCCTGTGCGACACCCTGAAGGCGCGCGGCCAGGATTGCCTGGTGCGGCGGCCGTGACCGAGGCGGCGGGGCGGGCGCCGCTGGCGGTTCTGTTCGGTCTGTCCGGGGCCGGCCTGTCCGCCGATGAGCGCGCCTTTTTCCGGGACTGCGACCCGCTGGGTTTCTGCCTGTTCAAGCGCAACATCCAGGACCCGGTCCAAACCCGGCGCCTGGTTGCCGACCTGCGGGATGCGGTCGGCCGCCACGCCCCGATCCTGATCGATCAGGAAGGCGGCCGGGTCCAGCGCCTGGCACCGCCCCATTGGCCCGCCGACCCGCCGGCGGCGGCGTTTGGGCGGCTGGCCGCCCGCGATCCCGAGGCGGCCCTGGCGGCGGCCCAGGCCCAGGGCCAGGCGATCGGCGCCGATTTGGCCGATCTTGGCATCGATGTCGATGCGGCACCGGTCGCCGACCTGCCGGTGGCGGATGCGGACCCCGTGATCGGCGACCGGGCCTTCGCCACCGCACCCGACACCGTCGCCGCCCTGGCCGGAGCTTTCGCCCGGGGGGTGCTGGCCGCGGGCGTGCGGCCGGTGATCAAGCACATGCCGGGCCATGGGCGGGCGACGGTCGACAGCCATCACCGCCTGCCCCGGGTCTCGGCGGGGTTGGCCGAGCTTGACGCGCGGGATTTCGTCCCGTTCCGGCGTTTGGCCGGCGACCCCGAGCTGGCCGGTGCCTGGGGCATGACTGCGCATATCCGGTTCGACGCCCTGGACCCCGACCGGCCGGTGACCCAGTCGGCCACCGCCATCGGCGCGGCGATCCGCGGCCGGATCGGCTTTTCCGGGTTCTTGCTGTCCGACGACATCGACATGGCGGCCCTGGCTGGCCCGTTGGCCGAGCGGGCGCGGGCCAGCCTGGCCGCCGGCTGTGACGCGGTCTTGCAGTGCAGCGGCCGGCTGGAGGCCATGGTGGCGACCGTGCCGGGCCTGTCTCCCCTGACCGGGGCGGCCCTGGCCCGCATCGGCCCCCTGCCGGGCACGGCCCGCTCGGATCCCAAGGCCCTGCGGGCCGAGGTCGCCCGCCTGCTGGCCCCGGGTGCCGGCTGATGGCGGGGTTCGAGGAGGACCCGGCCCCAGCCCCCGCCGACACCGATGGCTGGGTCTTGCGCCTGGACGCCTATGAGGGGCCGATCGACCTGTTGCTGGACCAGGCCCGTGCCAACAGGATCGACCTGACCGCGATCTCGATCCTGGATTTGGCCGAGCAGTACCTGGCCTTCATCGAGCGGGCGCGGCAATTGCGGCTGGAGATCGCGGCCGATTACCTGGTGATGGCCGCCTGGCTGGCCTATCTGAAATCCCGCCTGCTGCTGCCGGCCCAGGACGACCCCGAGGAGGAGCCGACCGGTGCCGAACTGGCCGCGGCGCTGGCGTTCCAGTTGCGCCGCTTGGACGCCATGCGCCAGGCGGCGACACAGCTGTTCGGCAGGCCCCGGCGGGGCGTCGGCCGGTTCCCGCGGGGGGAGGCGGCGGCCCCCTTGGTGAACCGCCGGATCCGGATCGTGGCCGGCCTGCATGAACTGCTGCGTGCCTATGGCGACCATCTGCGCCGCACAACCGTGCCCGAGCGGCTGACCATCCAGGCCTCCCGCCTGATGGCGCCGGAACAGGCGCTTGTTCGCATGCGCGCCCTGTTGGGTGACCTGGGGGACTGGGCCAGCCTGCACAGCTTCCTGCCCAAGCGGCTGGATGACCCGCTGGGCCAGCGCAGTGCCCTGGCCGCGACCCTGGTCGCGTCGCTGGAACTGGCCAAGGAGGGGGCGGTCGATGTGCGCCAGGACCGGGCCTTCGGGCCGATCATGATCAAGCGCAAGGACCCAAGGCCATGACCGGGGACGACCAGCCGCCCGAACCGGAGCCGCCCGCACCGAACACCCTGTCCACGGCCGATCAACTGCGCCTGGTCGAGGCCTTGGTGTTCGCGTCCCCTGAACCGGTGACCGAGGCGGCGCTGAAGGCCCGGCTGCCCGAGGATGCCGACCTGGCGCGCCTGATCGATGAGCTTGAGATCGCCTATCGGGGCCGGGGGGTGATGCTGGCCCGGGTCGGCGCCGCCTATGCGTTCCGAACGGCGCCGGATTTGGCACCCCGGCTGGCGATCGATGTGGACCAGCCCCGGCGCCTGGGCCGGGCGGCGACCGAAACCCTGGCGATCATAGCATATAATCAGACGGTGACTCGGGGCGAGATCGAGCAGATTCGCGGCGTCGCCACCGCGCGCGGCACCTTGGACACCTTGATGGAGGCGGGTTGGATCAGGCCCGGCCGCCGTCGGATGTCGCCGGGCCGGCCACTGACCTGGGTGACCACGCCGGGTTTTTTGGACCATTTCGGCCTGCAAGGGCTGGAGGATCTGCCCAATCAGGCCGAATTGGAGGCCGCCGGCCTGTTGGACGCGCGCCCGGCGATCACCACCTTGCCCGGCGGCCGGATCGGTGACGCCACAGGGGAGGCCGAGGGCGGCCCCGATGGGGGCGATGACGGCGGCGATGACGACCGGTTCGAAGACGACGGGCCGGAGCCGGCTTGAAATCGTCTTATTCCCTGGGCTTATCTGCGCGAGTGATAACGAATAGCAGGCCTTCCGCCGTTATGCCCGATCTTGCCAGCCTCGATCCCGTGCCCGAGCCCGCCCTGCCCGACGGCGCCGGGCGCCCGCCCGCCGCGGTGGCGGCACCGGCGCTGCGCTTGTCCGGGGTCAGTCACGCGTACGGGCCGGAATGGGCGGTGCGCGAGGTGGACCTGGAGGTCAGTGCTGGGGAGATCGTCTGTCTTGTCGGGGCCAGCGGCTGCGGCAAGTCAACCTTGCTGCGCATCGCGGCGGGGCTGGAGGTGCTGCAGTCGGGGGAGGTGTGGAGCCGCAAGACCTTGGTGGCGGGCTCCAGCCGGGGGGTGCCGCCGGAGCGGCGCGGGGTCGGCCTGGTGTTCCAGGACTACGCGCTGTTCCCCCACCTGTCGGTTCTGGACAATGTCCGCTTCGGGCTGGGCGGGCTGGGCGGCGCGGCCCAACGGGAACGGGCGCTGGCGGCCTTAGGGCAGGTGGACATGACCCCCTTTGCCCAGACCTTTCCCCATACCCTGTCCGGCGGCCAGCAACAGCGGGTGGCCCTGGCCCGGGCGATCGCGCCCAGGCCGCGGGTGGTGCTGCTGGACGAGCCGTTTTCGGGCCTGGACATGCGCCTGCGCCACCAGGTGCGGGACGACACCTTGCACGTGCTGAAGGAAACCGGTGCCGCCACCATGGTCGTGACCCACGACCCGGAGGAGGCGATGTTCCTGGGCGACCGGATCGCGGTGATGGACCGGGGCCGGATCCTGCAGCTGGGCCCGCCCGAGGAGGTGTTCTTCCGGCCCAACTGCGCCTTCGTCGCCGGCTTCCTGGGCGAGGTCAACCGGCTGGACGCGGTGGCCTCTGCCAGCCGGGTCGAGACGGTGTTCGGGCCGATCCCGGCGCCGGGCCAGCCCGATGGGGCGCCGGTGCAGGTGCTGATCCGGCCGGAGGCGCTGCAATTGTCCCCGGCCGATGGGGCCGGCGGCGGGCCGACCACACCCGTGGGGGTGGTCAAGGCCGCCCGCCTGTTGGGCGGCACCAGCCTGATCCACCTGTCCGTGGAGGCGCCGGGTGGGTTGTGGCTGCATCTGCACGCGCGCTTGGCCGGCCGGGCCCTGCCGGCCGAGGGCGCGCGGGTGGCGATCGCCCTGGACCGGTCGCAATGCTATGTGTTTGCCCGCTGACCCGCCGGCGGGGGCGCCACATTGCCGGCCGGTTTGCTTTTTGCCAGGATCACGGCGATGTTCGTGGGCTGTTAACCAAGCTCTTGCTACGCCTTGACGGATCCCGCCCGGACCTCGATATGCCCAGGGGAGAACCGGGCGACGGCCGGCGCCAGGCCGGCCACTTTTTTTGGAGGAACTGATGGGAATTAGCTTTTGGCAGCTGTTGATCGTCCTGGTCATCGTGCTGGTGCTGTTTGGCGGCCGCGGCAAGATCTCCCAGCTGATGGGTGATTTCGGCAAGGGCATCCGCAGCTTCAAGAGCGGCATGGCCGAAGGGGAAGACGTGAAGAAGGAACTGGCCGAGGAAGACCCCAAGGCCACCGCCACCGCCACCGTCACGCCCAAGACCCAAGCCAAGGACGAGACCACCGCCTGACCGCGGCGCCGCGGTCGCGCGATGAGTGGCGGCGACGCCCATGCTTGACATCGGTTGGCCAGAGCTTTTTCTGATCGCCGTGGTGGCGCTGATCGTGGTCGGCCCCAAGGACCTGCCCCGCGCGTTGCAGACCGTCGGCCGCTGGGTGCGGGCCTTGCGCGGCATGGCCGGGGAATTTCAGCGCCATGTCGATGACATGGTGCGGGAGACCGACCTGCAGGAGGCACGCGACCAGTTGCGGGCGTTGAAGCCAGGCAAGATCGGCCAGGCGATCGAAAGCCAGATCGATCCCGATGGCGGTCTGAAGAAGGATCTGGGCCGGGTGACCGCGCCGGCCGCCTCCGCGGCGAAGGCGCAGTCCCAGCCCGTCTCCGGCGGGTCGGCGCCGGCTCCGGACGCGCCGCCGCCGCAAGTCGCGGACCCGCCGCCCGACCGGGCGAAGCCGGCGGCCGAATAGGGATAGGGAAAGCCGGTGACCACTGAGACCTCGCCCACCGCCGACACCGGCCGCGACGCTGAGCTTGACGCCGGCAAGATGCCGTTGCTGGAGCATCTGATCGAGCTGCGCAACCGGCTGTTGTATTCCGTGGCGGCGTTGTTCGTATCTTTCTGTATCTGCTATTTTTTCGCTGAGGATATCTATGCCTTCCTGGTCGAGCCGCTGGCCAACCAATTGGAAGGCCAAGACCGGCGGCTGATCTATACCGGCCTGACCGAGGTGTTTTTCACCTACCTGAAGGTGGCGTTCTTCGCGGGTGCGTTCTTGTCTTTCCCGATCGTGGCGGCCCAGCTGTGGATGTTCATCGCACCAGGGCTTTACAAGCATGAGCGGGGCGCCTTTCTACCGTTCCTGGTCGCGACGCCAATTCTGTTCTTCACCGGCGGTGCGATGGTCTATTATGTGATTTTCCCCTTGGCGTGGGACTTCTTCCTGTCCTTTGAAACCCAGGCCCTGAACGGCGCCTTGCCGATCGAGCTGGAGGCCCGGGTTGGGGAGTATCTGGCCCTGGTGATGAAGCTGATCTTCGCCTTCGGCATCGCCTTCCAGCTGCCGGTGTTGCTGACCCTGATGGCCCGGGTCGGCATGGTGTCGTCCCAAGGCCTGGCGGAAAAACGCAAATACGCGGTGGTGGCGGTGTTTGCGGCGGCGGCGATCCTGACCCCGCCGGACGTGATCAGCCAGATCGGCTTGGCGATCCCGATCCTGATCTTGTACGAGATATCGATCGTCCTGGCCCGCCTGGTGGAGAAGAAGCGCGCC
>CAYNRD010000162.1:0-5679 GCA_964399515.1 uncultured Mycobacteriaceae bacterium
AGGTCCATGGCATCCAGAACGCCGGTTGGGTCCGGATGGGCCGCCAGGATCTCCGCCGCTTGGGCGTTCGAAAGCGCCTCATAGGCGTCGAATTCCCGCCGCCCCGCCTCGGTCAGGCCTGCCACCCGGCGCCGGCCATCCTGGGCATCGGGGCGGGTTGCCACCAGCCTCTCGGCCTCCAGCCCGCGCAACAGGCGGCTGACCTGGCCCGAGTCCAGGCCCAGATATGCGCGCAACGCGCCGACATCCGTGTGGCCATGGCCGATGGCGTTCAACACCCGGGCGGCACCCAATGGCCGGCCCCTGCCCAGAAACGAACTGTCCAACGCGCCAAGCCCGGATGTGACGGCACGGTTGAAACGGCGGACACGCAGAATGGTCTCAGGCAGCATGATGTCTGACTTTAGTCAGATACCATCTGGGGTCAATTGGGCCGTGACGGCATGGGCCCTAAAACACCGCGCTGTCCTTGACCACCAGGGCGAAGCGGTCGTTGATCTCGGCCAGGGCCGTCTCATGGACCTGGGATGCGGGGACGTCGGCGCCGCCGGTGGCCGACGGCAGGTCGCGGGTGCCGCAGGCGCTGGCGACCACGGTCGGGTAATAGCCGTGGTCCAGCGCCGACCGGGCGGTAGCGGACACGCACATATGGGTCATGAACCCGGCCAGGATCAGGCCCGGCTTGCCGGCCGCCTTCAGCTTGGCGTCCAGATCGGTGTTGGCGAAGGCGTTGGGCAGGCGTTTTTCCACCAACTGTTCGCCGTCCCGGGGGGCGACCGGGTCCACGATCTCCCCGCGCGGGCCCTTGGTCTCGAACAAGCCGGTCTCCCCGCCCAGGTGCTTGACATGGATGATCGTGGCCCCCGCCGACCGGGCCTTGTCCAGCAGATCGGCGGCGTTCTGGATCGCCGCGTCCACGCCCGGCAGCGCCAGATCGCCCGAAACGTATTCCTGTTGAATGTCGATCAGCACCAGGGCGGACTGGGCCAGGGCCGGCGGGCTGGCGGCGGGCGCTCCGGCGAATTGCAGCAGGGTCTTGGCGGGCATGGCGGGCGGCTCCTTGGAGATGGGACAGGTCAGGGATGGGTTGGATCCCGGCGGGTCAGTGGACAATCGCCGGGACCCCGAACATCGCCTGGTGGAAATGCAGGAATACGCCGTACAGCGCCACGGCGGCCACCAGACGGTAAAGCCCGTACTCCCGCAAGGCGCGGCCCAGGTTTTGTCGCCCGTCGGCGACCGCCGCGAAGGGGACGTTCGACGTTTCCCGGACGTACTCAGCGTACAGGGCACCACCCTCCAAGGTCGGTTTGGCCAGGTTGCGGGTGTCCATGGAATAGGGGCCGTAGAGCGCCAACACCCCAAGGCCCCCGAACAGGATCGCCGCGGCAGGCCCTCCGGTCGCGCACAGATGGGCGATGGCCCAAAACGCCACCCCCCACATCACCGGATGGCGGGTGATGCGTAGGATGCCGGTGGCGCCGTGCTGTTTCAGGCTGCCGCTCTGGCCGACCGCGGTCGGGTTGCGTTGCGAATACCCGCCAACCACGAACACGAAGGCCAGGGGCATCAAGACCAGGCCCGGATACTGGCCGACCGTGCCGAAATCCCACCAGGGTGCGGCCGGCGGAACGGCGCCGAAGCTGGCCAGCATCCACGCGAAGCAGGCCAGGGAGATCACACTGTACAGGCCCAGATAGGGCCCGGTGCCAATGGCGTGGATCAGTGCCGGGCGCAGCGGCACCGAGGCCAGACCAATATGGGTGACCACGAACAGCGCCGTCGCCACCGCCAACTCCATCAGTCCGCCGCCCAGAAACCCGGTCATGCCCGCCGCCGTCCGCCGTTCCGCATCTGGTCAGGCCAATTGCAGGCGCAAGAACCGGAACAAGGAAGTCTGGATGAATAAGATGATCAGCAGAACCACCATGGGCGTCAGGTCGATGCCCCCCAGATTGGGCATCATCGACCGGATCGGCCGATAGACCGGCTCGGTCATCCGGTAGGTGATGTCACCGACCGTGTAGACGAACGTGTTGCGGGCGTTGATGACGTCGAAGGCCACCAGCCAGCTGAGGATCACCGAAATGATGATCACCCAGGTGTACAAGGTCAGAACGATATCGGCGATATCGATGAGACCGATCAGCAATATGTTCATGATGCCGCCGGAAGAGGGGTGCTTGCGTTTGGGTGCGAAGCTAGCCCCTCAGGCCCGGGGCGACAAGGCCGCCCGAGACCCAACGCCGCGGTTTAAACCCCGACGATGAAGTCGCGCAGCACCTGGGCCTCGGCCTCGACATCGTCCATGCGGGCCTTGACGATATCGCCGATGGAGACGATGCCGATCATCTTGCCGTCTTCCAGCACCGGTGCGTGGCGGAACCGGCGCCGGGTCATGGTCTCCAGCACGCTTTCCACCGTGTCGTCCCGGCCGCAGCACACCACCTGGTCGGTCATGATTGCCGAAACCGGCTGGTCCAGGGTCGATGCGCCCTGATGGGCGATGTGGTGAACGATATCCCGTTCGGACACGATGCCCGCCACCCGCACGCCGTCATCGGACACCACCAGGGCGCCGATCTTGTGCTCGGCCAGCAGGTGGGCGACCTCGGCCACCCGGGCGGTCGTCGGCGCGCTGACCACCTTGGCACCCTTGGTGTTCAGAATCCGGTCAATTTTCATCATATCCCCCCATAACCTGCGTATTGTTCGCCATTGCCGGTGTCGGTCGCGGACACCCCACCTGGGGCCGCGCCAAGCCACGTTGATGTTATGGTAAGTCAAAAGAAACGCCCAGGGCCAGTAAAGTTTTGTTTCTCGGGCGGTGCGAACTCGGCGCGTGATGTTTCGCACTTGCAAAAATCATCCCCGTTCTACATTGACCGAAGCTGGGCGGCCGGTTCATCGAACGGGCGGGGGAAGAGAGGAGGGGCGAACGATGAAACCCAATCGCGCATGCTGGATGGGGCTTGTGATGGCGGCCTTGGTGTTGGGCGCTTGCCAGGGGGAGACCGAGACCCCGCCCCAGGACATCATCCGGGCGATCAAGTTCGTGGTGGTGGAGGAGCCGGCCTCGGGCCAGGCCCGGCGCCTGCCCGGTGTGGTCGAGGCCAGCGACACCTCCGAGCTATCGTTCCAGGTCGGCGGCAATGTCGCGGTCCTGCCGGTGGAACTGGGCGACAGCGTCCAGGAAGGGGACTTGATCGCGGCCTTGGACGACCAGCCCTATCGACTGCAGGTTCAGGCCAGCCGGGCCGAACTGGGTGAGGCCCAGGCCAATCTGCGCGAGCGGCGGGAGTTTCACACCTCTCAGGAAACCTTGTTCCGGGGCGGCTGGATCGCCCGCACCGCCTTCGATCAATCCCTGGCCAGCTTTCAATCCGCCCAGAACCAGGTGGCCGCCGCCCAGGCGCGCCTGGATCTGGCCCAACGGGACCTGAACAACGCCCGCCTGCTGGCTCCGTTCCCGGGCCTGATCTCCGAAAAGCGGGTTGACGCGTTCCAGGACGTCGCCGCCGGCCAGCCGGTCGTGCTTCTGGAAAGCCAGGGCCAGCTGACCGTCGATGTGCTGATGCCCGAAACGATCCTGGAATTCGCGCCCTTGGGCGCGGACGTCGTCATCGATTTGCCGGCCCAGGGGATCAGCGGACTGACCGGCACCGTGACTGAAGTGGGCAGTCGCGCCACCACGGCCAACGCCTTTCCCGTCTCCATGACCTTGGACGCACCGCCCGACGGCGTCCGGTCGGGCATGGCGGCGGAGGTCACCTTCCTGCGCGCCGAGGGCGTCGGTGCCGATGCACCCCAGGCGTTCCTGCTGCCGCTGTCGGCCCTGCTGCCGGGTGCTGACAGTTTCGATGCCTTTGTGTTCCGCTTCGATCGGGACACATCGACCGTGCGCCGCCTGGCGGTCAACAGCCGGGACATCCGGGACAACCTGGTCGAGGTCGTGGGGCCGATCCAGCCGGGTGACATCATCGCGGCGGCGGGGGCGGAGTTCCTGTCCGACGGCCAGCGGGTCACCCTGTGGGTGCCGGAGTGACCGGACCATGGTGACCGCACTCGCCCTGTCCAACCGCCGCCTCACCCTGCTGCTGGTGTTCCTGATCGCCCTGCAAGGGGCCGTGGTCTACGCCAGCTTCGCCAGCCGGGAGGACCCGTCGGTCACCATCCGGGAAGCGGTGGTGACCGCCAATTTCCCGGGCATGGCGCCCGAGCGGGTGGAGGATCTGATCACGCGCCGGATGGAGGAGGCGATCCGCCAGATCCCCGAGGTGGAGCACATCACCTCATCCTCGACCACCGGCCAGTCGTTGATCCATGTCCAGGTCTTCGACCGATTCTTCGACCTGGAGCCGATTTGGCAGGATCTGCGCAACCAACTGGCGGATGCCGCTCCGGACCTGCCGGACGGCACGCTGGGCCCGTTCGTGAACGATGATTTCGGCGATGTCGCCGTCTATTCCCTGGCCATCACCGGCGACGGCTTCACCCGGGCCGAGCTGCGCGACATGGCCCGGGACCTGCGCGACCGGCTGTACGCCGTTGACGGTGTCAAGCGCATCGACCTGCTTGGCATCCAGCCCGAACGGATCTTCCTGGAGACCACCAACGCCCGCCTGTCCCAGTTCGGCCTGACCGTGGACAGCCTGATCGCCACCCTGCAGACCCAGAACATCATCCTGCCCGGCGGCCGGGTGTTCACCGGCACCCGGGACGTGGTGATCGAGCCCTCTGGCAATTTCGAGGATGTCCGGCAGATCACCGACACCATCCTGCCGATCCCCAATTCGGATGATCTGGTGCCGCTTCGGGACATCGTCGACATCCGCACCGGATTCGCCGACCCGCCATCGGAGATCGCCTACTGGAACGGGCGGGAGGCGGTGGTGCTGTCCGTCTCGATGATGGAGGGCGCCAATGTGCTGGATTTCGGCCCCCGCCTGCTCGACCGGCTGGAGGCGCTGCGATTCACCGTGCCGATCGGGATGGAGATCCATGTCGCCACCGATCAAACCCGCCATGTTGAGCGGGCGATCCGTTCGGTCACCAGCAGCCTGTACCAGACGCTCGGCATCGTGCTGGCGGTGGTGATCCTGTTCCTGGGCGTACGCACCGGCGTGATCGTCGGCCTGATGGTGCCGATGACCATGCTGCTGGCCCTGGTGTTGATGGCGGTGTTCGGCATTGACCTGCAGCGGATGTCCCTGGCCAGCCTGATCATCTCGCTCGGCTTGCTGGTCGATAACGGCATCGTCATCGCCGAGGACATCCGCCGGCGCCTGGGTGCCGGGGAGGAGCGGCGCGCGGCCTGCATCGCCGCGGGCCGGGAGATGGCGATCCCGCTGTTGACCTCGTCGCTGACCACCATCCTGGCGTTCGCGCCCTTGATGCTGGCCCAGAACCAGGCGGGGGAGTACACACGGTCCCTGGCGTACGTCATCTCCATCACCTTGCTGGGGTCCTGGCTGCTGGCGCTGACCGCCACGCCCATGTTCTGTTACTGGTTCGCGCGCGCGAAGGCGTCCGTCGAGACCGCCGAGGCCTATTCCGGCCCGCTGTTCGACGGGTTCAGGAGCCTGATCCGGGCGATCCTGTGGGCCCGGGTTCCGTTCCTGGCGGCGATGGTGCTGTTGCTGGTGGCGGCGGGCTGGCTCAGCGGCCAGATCCCCCGGC
>CAYNRD010000163.1:0-5659 GCA_964399515.1 uncultured Mycobacteriaceae bacterium
ACCTCGAACCCGTTGGTCAGCCGTACCCGGGCCACCTTCCGCAAGGCCGAGTTCGGCTTTTTCGGCGTGGTGGTGTACACCCGCGTGCAAACCCCCCGCTTTTGCGGGCAGGCTTCCATCGCCGGGACCTTGTTGCGCGCCGGCACCGCCTTGCGCGACTTACGGATCAACTGGTTGATCGTTGGCATCGAACGCCCTTCATCCGGTCATTTAACCACAACACAAAAAAGGCCACCGGCCCCGCCCACGGCACCGTGGTCGGGGGTGTGGCCGCATACGTTTCTGCTCGGTCTGGCGGACGGCGGCACCGGGTCGGCCCAATCGGCCAGCGATACCCTCAACAAAAACAGTGACCCCAAGCACCCGGACCGGATCCGGATGGGGGTCTCATATCTTCGTTGGGGTCCGTTGTGGGGGCGTGCCCCCCGGGATCCCGCGTCTTCCGAACCGGACTCCGCGTCTAGGGCCGCCGTTTCCGGCGCATCCCTACAGCCAGCGCCCGTCAAGGCGAGGGCGGGTTATAAGGGCGGGTGCCAAGCCCGTCAAGAATCTTTCATGAAGGGGCCAGCCCCCGTTTCAAACGCTTTCGTGAGCCCGGCACACAGGCGCACAGTGCCGCGAGAGAGCCACCCGCCACCCCGCCCAGGCCATGACCGAGACCGCACAATCCGGCCCCGCGCGCTTCGAGACGCTGAGCCACATCTTCAAGACCGGCACCGTGGACCAGCGATACGCCGTGTCCCTGGACTTGGCCAATGCCTGCCTGGCGGCGGGCCGGGTGTCCGACGGGATGCGGGTGTTGGAGGCCGCGATCGCCGTCCCGCCCGACCAGCGGGCCGAAACCCCGGCGGTGGCCGACCTGCGCGTGGCCTTGGCCCGCGCCCTGTTCAGCCTGGGTCGGGCCGACCGGGCGGTCGAGATGCTGGAGGCGGTGCTGGCGGTATCGCCCGGGCACCGGCTGGCCCGGTTCAACCGGCTGTCCTATCTGCATGCGGTGCCGGGCCTGGATCAGGGGCGGATCGACCGGGCCCATGCCCAGGCCTTCGCGGCACTGAAACCCCTGGCCAAGCCCGGCGGGCCGGTGCGCGCCGAAACCCCGGTGGTCGGCCTAGTCTCGGCCGATTTCACCTTTCACCCGGTCGGCCGGCTGGTGCACGGCCTGCTGTCCCGCTGGCCCCGGGACCGCCTAACACCGGTGTTGTTTTCCAGCCGCGACCACACCGGGCCGTTTTCCGCGCGGATCTTCGACCTGGCCGGGCAGGTGCACCACACCCAAGGCTGGGATCTGGCCGCCTGGCGCGCACGGCTGGCCGAACGGCCGGTCGATGTGCTGATCGATCTGAACGGGCTGACCAGCGGCAGCCAGTATGAGGTTTTCCGGGCGCGGCTGGCGCCGATCCAGGCGACCTGGCTGGGCTATACCGGCCGCACCTTCGCCCCCGGCGCCGACTACATGATCTCGGACAGCTACCTGACCGATCCGGCCGCGGCGGCGGCGGCCCAAACCGACGGCGGCGAGCGGATCCTGCCCATGCCGGCGCCGTTCTGCCGGTGGAGCTATGTGCCCGCCGCCGCCGCGCCGCCGGTCGCGACCGAAATCGACCCGGCCCGGGCCCACGCGCTGATCGCCCCGCACCGGGCCGACAAGCTGAACCCGGATTGCCTGGGTCTGTGGGGTGCTGTGCTGCGAAACGTCCCGAACAGCACACTGACCCTGATCGGCCCCAATGTTGACGACCCGGGCACGGTCACCCGCATCCGGACAGCGTTCGACGCCCAGGGCATTGAAACCGGCCGGGTGCGGATCCACGGGCCGCTGGGCTTTTACGATTATTTACGGGCCCTCGGCGCCGCCGATCTGATGCTGGATGCGATGCCGTTTTCCGGCGGCATGACCAGTTGCGACGCCCTGTGGATGGGCCTGCCGGTGCTGACCCTGCCGGCCGCCACGATCGCAGGACGGCAAACCGCCGGCCTGTTACGCTGTTTGGGGTTGGAGCCGTTCATCGCTACCGGCCCGCAAGACTATGTTCAGCGTGCCTATGGTTATCTGAGCAGCCCAGACGCCCGCCGGCAGATGAAGACCGGCCTGAGACCCAAGATGGCCGCATCGCCCCTGTGCGACCATGCCGGGTTCGCCGGCGCCTTCGCCGACACCATCGCCACGATGATTGCCGATCACAATGCGCGCCAGGAGGGGACGCCATGATCTGGACCGGACGCTGTCAGTGCGGTGCCGTGCGCTTCGAGGCAACCTCTGACCCGATCCGGGTCGTGCATTGCCATTGCGGCCAATGCCGCAAGGCAACTGGAGCGGTGTTTTACACCCATGTTCATTTCAAAGTTACAGACTTCACCTGGACCGGTCGGGTGCCAACCCGTTACCGCACATCTCCGGACGCCGAGCGCGGCTTCTGTCCAGTGTGCGGCAGCACCACCAGCATGCACGAGCGTGTGCTTCCGGACCGGGTGCAAGTGGCGCTTGGTCTTCTGGACACCCCGGAACGCGTTCACCCCCAGGATCATGTCTGGACCAAGCGCCAGATGCCATGGCTGGTGATCGACGACGACTTACCGCGGTTCGAAACCATCAGCACCGCGGTACCGTCCAAGGCGATCGAGGACCCCCAGTAGCCCCGGGTGCGACAGGGGGGGACCTACGCGGCCACTTTCACCAGATCTCGACCGCCGTTCTTGGCTTGGTAGAGGGCGTGGTCGGCCCGGCGCATCACGGCTTCCAGCCCCTCACCGGCCGGGTTTTGCGCAAGCCCGATCGACACCGTGACCGCCACCGGCGCGTCCTCGGCAGCACCGGACACCATCACCGGATCGCCCGCCACCCGTTTGCGCAGCCGTTCGGCGATCAAGGAGGCCGCCCCTGCGTCGGTGTCGGGCAAAAGGACCACGAATTCCTCCCCGCCCAATCGGCCCAGCACATCCGCCGCCCGGACCGTCTGCCGACAGGTCTCGGCGAAGGACCGCAGGATGTCATCCCCCGCCGCATGCCCATAATCGTCATTGATCGCCTTGAACCGGTCCAGATCCAGGATCAGCACGCTGTATGGCCGGCCAGCGCCCACGGTCGCCTCGACTGCCGGATGGGCGGCTTCGAAAAAGCCGTACCGGTTCCGAAGGCCGGTCAGCATGTCGGTCGATGCCCGGTGTTCCAACATCTTCTGGGTATCGACCAGCGCCGCATGCTCGCGGGCCAGCGTCGCCTCGCTGCGGGTCAAACGGGTAACCAGCGGGCGATTGCCGCCATCGCAACCATCATCACCAAGGCGATCGACAGCACCGGTGCCACCACCTGCGCCAGAACCAGGGCCGTGGGCTTGTGAACAACCACCGTCAGCGGCCAGCCCCCAACCGGGATAACGCTGGCGATGCCGTGACCAAACGGTGCGAAATTGGCAAACTCCGTCTGTTCCGAAGTGGGAAGACCGTCCAGCCCTTGCCCAATCGGCGGCGCGGGATCACCGATCACACGTGCGGCCGCGATCACGCCGCGGGCCGACAACAGCGCGATATTCTGGTCACGCGCGGCAGCACTGGAGAAGAACTCGAGGAAGTAATTCGGCTCGATCCCCAAAATCACCACGCCGATCAGCCCACCGTCATCGTCGTGCAACGGCAGCGCCATGCCGAAAAACCAGCTTTCCCGGGTTCGACTGAAAATCGGCTCCGTCAATGTCACCGACCGTTCGCCCGCAAGAATGCGCTGGAAATACAAACGGTCGCTGACATCGATCACCCGGCTGCCGCGCACGGTCGCGTCATTGACCAAAACCCCCTCGGCACTCACCAGGTTGACCGACCGAACCTGGGGCAGCTTGCCCACCTGGGAGGCCCAGCGGTCGGCAAATGCTTCATCGAACCCGTCAAAGCCGGGCGGGCGCGCACCTCCTCAGCGACCCGATCAATGAACACTTCGGCGGCCAAGGCCGCCTGGCGGGCGTGCCCGGCAAAGCTATAGCGCTCGCTCCGGATGCTTTGCCGATCCGCGTCGACTTCGGATGTGGCGATGTAACCAAGACCCGTCAGCGCGATCGCCGTCTGCAACAGCACGACAATCCACAGCACCGGCAATTTGTGAACAATTTTGGCAATCAGCGCCATGTGCATCAGAAGTCAGAAATCATTTACCATACAAACCATGTACAGCTGTGCACGAATTGTATCGTGAAAACGCGGTAACGCGATCTTAAGTCTCGAAATTGCGGCGTTGATGCACAAACGCCGATCCTCGAAATACGAGCCTCACGGAGCGATCGAAATGGAGGCTCACAGGCGCCGATCCGTTCTCACCCGTCGGGTTCACTGCCAACGCGCGCGCCTAAGGCTGTTAACTCATTGATGCACCACGATTATCACGCCCTAAAAGCAGCTCATAGCTCCGGCCATACGGGATATCCGGGTCGATATATCTGGCAGGGTTACGTACCGTCCCGTACCGGACCCCAAATGCTTTCGTGGACAATTCGAAGCCCTTCATCCGTGGTCTCGATCACCACGGTGACATGCTGGCGTCCTTCGATCGTATCGCCGGATGGTAACTTGCCAAGAACGTCAACAAAGAGCGCCACGGTACGAACATTGCCGGATCCAAACACTTTCGCTGAGCTCAGTTCAGGGGTGAACGACCAATAGTCGAACTGCGCAACCCAGGGACCCCAGGTGTCCCCATGCGCGGCACCGCCGCGAATAACAGTTGGCATATCGCCCTCTGTGTTATCGAACGCCAGCAAGCGATCGCCATCGGCATAAAAGGGGCCGAAACGGTCTTTAGTGAATTCAGAAGCATTGTTTTTCGGGCTCCAAGCGTCGCCCCAGCCTTGCAGAAAAGCTCTTAGATCGTCAGCAAGCATATCTTGCTTCTGTTGTCGCGGTGTGTTCTCAGCAGCGTGAGCAGACATGACCGTCAAAGCCCAAATGCGTAAATGAACATAAAGGTGGATTCCCCATTTGCCCGCATGAGATGGAGCGTAGTGGCCAAAGTTCGCACAATTATATTCAGGATTTATGCGGCGTCGGTGGTCTCCTGCGCCTCGGCGGCGGCGGCTTCGGCCTGGGCGGCTTCCAGGGCCTTGGCGGCGGCCTGTTCCTCGGCCAGGGCTTGGGCCGCCTTGTCCCGGTCGGCGGCGATCCGCTTCAGGCGGTTGACCACGGACCCGGTGCCAGCCGGGATCAGCCGGCCGACGATGACGTTCTCCTTCAGTCCGATCAGGGTATCGACCTTGCCGGACACCGACGCCTCGGTCAGGACCCGGGTGGTCTCCTGGAAGGAGGCGGCGGAGATGAACGACTTGGTCTGCAGGCTGGCCTTGGTGATGCCCTGCAGCACATTCGACGCCTTGGCGGCGCGTAAGCCTTCCTCCTTGGCGACCTTGGCGTTCTCGGCGTCGAAATCCTCCCGGTCGATGATCTCGCCGATCAGAAGCGTGGTATCGCCGCCATCGGTGACCTCGACCTTTTGCAGCATTTGCCGGACGATGACCTCGATGTGCTTGTCGTTGATTTTCACGCCCTGCAGGCGATACACGTCCTGGATTTCATTGACCAGGTAGTCGGCCAAGGCTTCCACGCCCATGACTTGCAGGATGTCATGGGGAACCGGGTTGCCGTCCATCAGCAAATCGCCCTTGCGGACATAGTCGCCTTC
>CAYNRD010000164.1:0-441 GCA_964399515.1 uncultured Mycobacteriaceae bacterium
TCCGCTTGGACGGGCAGTTGGCCGAGAGCTTCGGGGAGCTGGTGGAGCTGATGGGTTACGTCCCTGACGCCCAGGGCTGGAGCACACTCACTGTCGCCGGCACCCTGTCCCGGCCCCAGGTCCGCCCCGGCCTCTGACGACATCGTCTCCGGCCCCCAGGCCCGCCCGCCCAGGACCCTTACAGATTCGGGGGTATCGGCGTGACGGTTGTGCCGTCACCGCCGAAACGCAAGACGGGGCGGGGCGGTGACCAGTCCCATCAACACCAATCCGGCGGCGCTGACGGCGTTGCAGGCGCTGGACGCGATCAACGCGGCCCTGGTCACCACCCAGTCGCGGATTTCCACCGGCTTCGACATCGCATCGGCCAGCGACAATGGCGCGCTGTTCGCGATCGCCGAAGGGTTGCGGGGCGAATTGGCCATTCGGGATTCGATCGGC
>CAYNRD010000164.1:451-5635 GCA_964399515.1 uncultured Mycobacteriaceae bacterium
CGGCCAGGCGCCGGCCTCGCCGGGCTGGACAGCGGCGAAACCGCGGGCGCCGTCGCCCTGTTCGCCGATGCCAGTTCGGACGCCACCGGCCAGTTGAACGCCTTCGCCCAGTTCCAGTCGGCGATTTCGGTGACCCTAAACGCGCTCGGGTCGATCGATGCCCGGTTGGACACGTTGGCGACCTTCAACACGGCCCTGTCCGACGCCACGGAAGTGGGCCTGGGCGCCCTGGTCGATGCGGACCTTGCCCGGGAAAGCGCCGAATTGCAGGCGTTGCAGATCCAACAGCAATTGGCCGTGTCGTCCCTGGCGATCGCGAACGCCAACCCGTCGATTCTGTTGGGCCTGTTCCCGGCGTAATTGAACCCTGGAACCGGGCTGGATCCGTGCCTTGGGCGTGAAAGCCATTGACGCTGTGGTCATGGTGATCAACCGTGCGTAAACGATCGGGTCGGCGCCGGCTTCGCCGATTCGTCTAACGTACGGGGGCCGCTTGCAATGCCGTTGAAGCTGAACCTGAAAAAAGGTGAGCGCCTGATCATCAACGGCGCCCTGCTATCCTGCCTCAGTAATACCAGCCTCTTGATCCACAATCGTGTAACATTGTTGCACGAAAACCAGATCATGAAGCCCGATGAAGCCAACACCCCGGCGCGGCGAATCTATTTCTCCCTGCAATCGGTTTACATGGCCAGTGAGGAAGAATACCCACAGTTCCGGGAGCAATTTGATGGGTATTTTAACCAATTCTATGGCGTGACGACGTCCGAACAGATCAAGCAAAAAATGGACGAAATCCGCACCATGGTCGATGCGGGCGATATCTACCGCGCCTTGAAGGCGGTGCGGGATGTGATCGACTATGAGGATGTGGTGCTGCGTCTGGCGGCCGCGTCCCAGGCGGTGACCGCCCGCAACCGGTCCGGCGGTTAAGTCACACCGCCCGCCGCCCCGCCCCGGCGGCTCCCGCGGCTTGCCGCCCCCGTACACCGGCCCCGAACGGACTCGAGTGCGTCACCCCAACGCGGTGCGATGCCCCCGCCATGGCCGTGGCCGATGGGAAATCCCTGCCGCTGCCGGCGGTTGAACCGGCGGGGCGCCGTGCCCGCTTGGCGGCGGTCCGCCCGCCGCCGGCGAGATTTGCCGGGCCCAGGACGGCGGCGGAACTGGCATCGGCTGTGCACCTGTCGTGACCGCAATCCGGGACCGGGATCCCGAAACCCCTTGGAAACCGGCGGGTTTTGGCAAAGGGTCACGGGCAAGAGGGTGGGGGCGGCAATCCTTGCCGGCAAAAACTGCCGCGATCGGTAAAAAGTACCAAGTAAAAAAGTCCTATACGCTTCAAGTAGGAAAAAAGTTCAGAGTAGTAGAACAAATTTTCTTAGCAATTATTCTGTTGACACAAGACAGGAATGAAACGATTACTTCGGTGCGCCAAAGTTCACATCGGGCGCCTCGGCAAAACGCCGGACCGCGCGGGTCACCGCGCGGGCGTTGTTTTTGGAAATGCGAACGAGGAACGGAACGATGACCAACTCAATCAATACCAACGCTCCGGCGTTGGTCGCCCTGCAGAACTTGGCGGCGATCAACCTGGAACTGGCGAGCACCCAGGACCGGATCTCGACCGGCTTGGAAATCTCTGGTGCCGACGACAACGGCGCGCTGTTCGCGGTGGCCCAAGGGCTGCGCGGCGACATCGCGGTGCGGGACTCCATCGGCAGTCAGTTGAACTTCGGCTTGGCCGTGGTCGGCGTGGCCCTGGCCGGCGCTGAATCCCTGTCCAACAACCTGAACACCTTTCGGGCGACTTTGGTCGACCTGGGCAACGAGGGCTTGTCCTCGGCCAACGCCCAGTTGCTGACCACGCGTCTGTCGGACATCATCTTGGACCTGTCCGCGGCGATCAACAACTCGACCTTCAACGGCATCAACCTGCTGGGCGGCACGTCCTCCACCCTGCGTCAAACCGTGACCGTGGTCGGCAACGTTGACGGCACGGTGGTGACCCTGTCGGCTGGCTTGGTTGGCTCCAGCAGCATCCCCGGCTTCACCCAGGCGGGCAGCGCCGACGCGGTGGGCGGTTTCACCGGCTTCAACACCTTCATCCAGGATCTGTCGGCGGCGGTCGGCGGCTTGTCCGCCGCGATCTCCAATGGCCAGATCGGCTCGGCGGTGGCGGCGATCCTGACCGGCGATATCTCCGGCGCGGAGGCGCTGTTCACCGATGTGGTGACGGCGGACGGCCGGACGATCACGGCCGAAGAGCAGGCCAACGCCCTGGAAAACTTCACCTCGGCGATTTCGATCGTCCTGAACAATCTGGGCTCGGTGTCGATCCGCTTCGAAGAGCAGGTCGAGTTCAACCAGGCCCTGCAGGACGCGACCGAGATCGGTCTGGGGGCCCTGGTCGATGCCGATCTGGCCCGGGAAAGTGCCGAGTTGCAGGCCCTGCAGGTCCAGCAGCAGTTGGCGACCTCCGCCCTTGGTATCGCCAACGGCGCGCCGTCGATCCTGTTGAGCCTGTTCTAAGGGGCGCTGCCCCGACCCTCCTTCGGGAGGGAGCCCCCGGTTTACGGGGGGATGTGTCATCGTTCGTCGCGCGGGCGCGGCGCCAACGGCCTTGGACCCGGTCCGGCCCGCGGCGTCGCTGCCCAGGCGGTCCATCCGTCACCCTTGGGGTGCATGGGTGCGGCCACGGGGCGGCGGGGCATCAGGCGCTTGGACCGAAAGGCGGATGCATGGCGATGGGTGGCGCACCCGGCAATCCGGTTGCCGCGGGCTGGCCCGGCCGGCTTGGTCGCGATCCCGTACGGTCACCGTCCCGTGACCGGCGCGGCGCTTTGCCGTGCGCGCGGTGCTTTGGGGATATCTGTTGCTGCCATGCCGGGACAATGGCACGATTTGGCCCTACACCCGGCGCGATGGCCCATTGACAGGGGCCGGACCGATATGGGCTTTAAGGTGTCGTTCGGCCGAGATCGCAACCGCGGTCGTAAAGCGGCACGGGTCGAGAGGTGCGGATGAGCGCGCGCGCATATTTGAAGGCCTATAGCCGGGCCCAACGGGCAACCCCGGATATGCGCAAGATCGAGCGCGATATCCTGGGCCGGATCACCCACGGCCTGGAAGCGGCGAACGCCAGCGCGGATCCGTTCATCAAGGCCCGGGCGATCGGGGAGAACCGGTCGCTGTGGCAGGTGTTCGTCAATGATTTGAGCCGGGACAACAACCAGTTGCCCGAGCCGCTGCGCACCTCGTTGCTGCAGATCGGGCGCACGGTGCTGAATGAGATGCGCGTATCTAACCGGGACTCGGTGGATCTGGCGTTCCTGATCCGGATCAACCGCAGCATTATCGCGGGCCTGAACGGCATTCCCAACTGACAACCCGCTTGGTTTCTGTTACTTTGGCACCGGTATTGCTTAACCTGCAAAAGCGGGCCCGGTTCGGCATCTTGGGATGCGGTCGGGGATCGAGCACAGATCGGAGCGTCTGATGAGTATCGATGGCCTGTTCGCGCAGCCTGGAATCCTGGTGCTGCAAAATTTCGACGAAAACGGTGACAACCTTCGGGAGTCGTTTTCGGAAGACCCGTTCATTGAACGCCAGGTCGAAGCCTTCCGGGACAACATCCTAGACCTGGAAACCCCCGAAGAGCTCTTCGAACCCCAGAATGCCGAAACCCTGAACTTCGTGCTGACCGCGTTCGGCCTGCAGGACCGCCAGGGTGACACCGGCCTGTTGGAGCGGGCCCTGCTGGAGCCCACCGACACGGCCGAGGAGGATTCGCTGGTCGCGGCCCTGACCGACACCCGGATCGGCTTCCTGCGCGATGAGTTGCTGTTGGGGGATGTCGGCCTGAGCGTCTTGCAGGACGAAACGGTGATCGATCAGCTGGTCGAGGACTTCCAGGAGAATCTGTTCGTCACCAGCCAGGGCAGTCAAAACCCGAACGTGCCCGATGCGATCGTGTTTCGGGAGAACGCCAATCTGGTGGAAAGCGAATTCGAAATCCTGGCCGATCCGGTGCTGCGCAACGTGGTGTTCACGGTCTTGGGCATCCCGGAGGAGGTGGCGGTCCAGGACGTGGACACCCAGGCCGAGCTGATCACCAGCCAACTGGACATCGAGGATTTGCAGGACCCGGACTTCGTGCAGGACTTCACCGAACGGTTCCTGGTCCAATCGGACATCAATTCCGGGCTGGGTGGCGGCAACCCGGACGCCTTGCTGGTCAACCTGTTCGCGTGATCCGCGGGCGACGCCGGCGGGGCTGGGCACATCCGTTTTTTTGGGGGCAAACACCATGACCGACGTCGCCGACAGCACCCTGGACCCGGAGGTCAGCGCGGCCTTGGACCGGGGCAGCCGGTTCCTGCACGCCGGCAAGTTCGCCGAGGCGGTGGCGGAATTCGCGCCGCTCCGGGATCGCTGCACGGACTTCCAATATTACCTCAACTATGCCGAGGCCCTGGGCCGGGGCCAGCGCTTCGAAGAGGCGATCGAGATGGTCAACCTGGCCATTGCCCGGCGCCCGGACGACCCCTCGGCCCTTGTGCGCCGGTCCCGCTATTACGAATGGAACCGGCAATTGGGCGATGCCATCGCCGATCTGGGCCAAGTGCTGCAGATGCTGCCCCATGACCATTACCTGTATGACCGCATGGGCACCATGCTGCACGCGGTCAACAAGCTGGACGCGGCCAAGATCGCCTATTATCAGGCGGTCAAGCTCCAACCCCAGGAGCCGCGGTACTATTACAATCTGGCGATCACGCTGTGCGGCCTGGGTGAGAACGCCGACGCCGAAGCGTCGATCCGCAAGGCGTTGGAAGCCAATCCCGAAAAGGAAGACTATGTGGTGGTGCTGGGCCACGCCCTGGTCGAGCAGGGCAAGGGCCAGGTCTGCGCCACGGAGCTGGGGGAAAAAGTTGCAGCCGGCATCGACAATTCCATGATCCGGTACAATTTGGCCCGCGGCCACCTGATCGCCGGCGACAAGGGCCGGGCCGCAGACCACTTGCGCAAGGCGGTCGCCCTGGACCCGGACAACGCCCGCGCGGTGGATCTGCTGGAAAACCTGGGCGCGTGAGCGCCGGCGGCGTCACGCCGGTCCGGTGTTGGCCGACAAAGCTTAAGGCACCAACGCGATCCGCCGGGGCATCAAAGTGGCGGGAACTG
>CAYNRD010000165.1:0-5630 GCA_964399515.1 uncultured Mycobacteriaceae bacterium
CAAAGAGCGCCGGCATCGCATCGCGCACCACCTCGGAGCGCGGCGGCACATGCCGCGAGCCGCGCAGGAAGACGGCATCGTTCCGGTACCCGGCCAGCGCCGATGCCGGGATCAGGCCCGCGGCGACGCAGGGCTGAAACAGTTCCCGATACCACTCCCTATGGGCCGACCGCACCAGCGCCCGCAGATTGTCCATCTCGGCCGGCGTGCGCTCCCGGTACACGGTCTCGTCGCCGACCCGCTCATAAGTGCCGTCGACCAGGACCGCCACCGACAGCCGGCGCACCGTGCCGCCATCGCGCACCGAATTGCGGACCGTGCGGTTGATTTCGAAATTGGTGGTCTCCTCCAGCCGGTTCTGGCTGTCGCTGGCGCTGGCGCCACCGCCCAGGCCGTTCAGCACATCGGCTTCCGGCAGGTTCTCGGCGATGGTGACCGGGGCCGGCCCGCCGCCCTCGCTGGAGCTGTTGTTCTCCTCGATCAGCTGGGTCGATCGGGCGACCTGGCTGTCGGGATCAAACATCTCCGAGGTTTCCGTGACCCGGTCGAAGGCCATATCCAGGGTGACCCGGGCGCGGACATTGCCGAAGCCGACCGACTGGCTGAGCAGATCCTCGATGCGCTCGCGGATGCGCTGCTCCTGGGTCAGGCGCACCGCCTCGGTGTCCCGCAGCCGGATCTCGATCTCTTCGGTCGGCCGGGCCAGCAGGTTGCCGCGGTCGTCGATGATGGAAATGCTGGTCGGGTTCAAGCGCGGCACCGCGGTCGCGACCAGGTTTTGGATCGCCGAGATCTGCTCGTCGTTCAGTTGGGCGCCCGCCAGGCGCAGGAAGATCGAGGCGCTGGGCTCCTGGGCTTCCCGGCTGAACAGCTCCCGTTCGGGCAGCACCAGGTGCACCCGCGCGGTGCGGACGGCGGCGATGGTGGTGATGGTGCGCGCCAGCTCCCCTTCTACCGCGCGCTGGCGGTTGATGTTCTGCTGGAAGCTGGTCGTGCCGAACGTGTCTTGCTCGTCGAAGATCTCGAAGCCGACCGACCCGCCGGAGGGAATGCCCTGTTCGGCCAGTTGCAGGCGCAATTGATCGACCAAATCGGCCGGCACCCAGATCGACGTGCCCTCATCGCGCACTTCGAACGGGATGTTCTGGGACTCCAGCTCCCGCGTGATGGCACCACCATCGGCGGGTTCCAACTCGCTGAACAGCAAGCCCAGGGGCGGTTGCGAAAAGCGCAGGATGATGAAGATGAAAAAGCCAATCAGCGCCACGGCAACACCGGCCATGGCGGCCAGGCGCATCGGCCCCAGATTGCGCAAGGTCTGCAAAAGTGCGTTCACGCCAACCCCCATCTGGCCGCCGGGTCATGCCGACGGCGGGATCCTCGTTCCGGTATCCGCAAACTGGCCCGCGGAGCGTTCACCCGAGGGCCCCGGCGCCGCCCGTCGCCGGCCACACTTAGCCATAAAACGTTGTGTCCCATGGACTTAAATTAGGTTAATTCTCCGATGCCTTAACACGGGCGGCAAATTTTGCCCACAGCCGATTTTGGCTTCGGGCGCCCTTTTGACTTGGCTTCGGGTGCCGTTTTGACACCGTGCCGGTCACCGGCGACCCCGGCCATGGGTCGCCCGCAACCCGGCCACGCCGTGGGCGGTAATCCGCGCCCGCCAGGTCGCCAATTCTTCCGCCGACAGGCCGTATCGGCGCCCCGCCTCTTCCGCGGACACCAACCCCTGATCGATCGCCATCACCACCAGGGCTTTCTTGCGGGACACCCACCGCCGGGTATCGGCTGGAGGTAAATCCGCCAGGGACAGCGTGATCGGACCGCCACGCGGATCGGGGAAGGGGGTGTGCCGTGCCATGCCCGTGGAAACTGGCGGTTCGGACGACGATCTCTTTCTGAAGATCGGCTCCACACTTTCATGGGGTCCAGCGGTACCGTAATCCTCCTAACAAACCGTGAAAGCGTCTGATAACACGGTTAAACCCCGGCCAACGGCCCGGTCGGCCGGGCGCGGCCGCAAGCGGGCGGCTGCGGGCTCGGCCGAAAATGGTGCTTGATCCGTTGAATTAAATCTGTCACAACGCCGATATGTCACCCGACCGAGAATGGTCGGCGAAACATGGACTCTCGAGAAAGGGAGGCTGGCATGTCCATTTCGGTTACCGAAGCGTTGTCCGCACAGGCATCCGCTTCCGCTTTTGTCGCTGGAATTCCCGTCGCAGGCCCGTCGAGCACAGCTCCGGCCAATGACGGTGCGGGTTCCGGCGATGCCGTTTCAGGCGCTGGCGGCCCAGGGAATCAATCCGGGGCCGGGGACGCGCTGGGCAGCCGGCAAAGCACCAGCCCATTTCGCAGCCCTGTCTATGAATTCGATCCTGAAACCCTGACCTCGATCGTGATTTTCCGCGACCGGGACACAGGCGATGTGATTTCCCAATTCCCGCCGGAAGAGGTGATCGAGCAGTTTCGGGAGGCCGAGAACCTGACCGCGCCGGACGCGGTCGGTGGGCAAGTGGATGTTGTGCTGGGTGAAGAGACACCGTCTGGGGAGGCGGGTGCGGTGGCCGAAGCCATTGAGCAAGCGGTCGCCGATGTGGAGGAGGCTGCCCAGGCCGCCGCCGAAAATCCAACCACTTTGGCGCAGTTGGATGTCAATACTTAACAAATAAAATTTGCCTAAAGCGCGGACCCGTTGGTCCCGCGCGACGGCGAATGAAGTCGAGCGATCCGGGGTCATCGGGTTCGCGTGAGGGTCCGTGCGCCTGTGTGTTTCGGTGTATTCATTGGTTTTATTTTTTTTGGCCGCCCGGCGCGGTCTTTTTTTATGGCCGCGCGGCTGTGACTACAAAAAAACGCTGGACCACATTTTTTCACTTGCGGCCGAGGGGGCGGTTCGGTACAAGGACGATGTCTCGAAAACGGGGCATACATGCATTCGGTCACCCTCAGAAGGACGGTATCCAATGACCAACTCAATCAATACCAATGAAGCCGCGCTGTTGGCGCTGCAGTCCCTGACCGCGATCAACTCGGATTTGGAAAGCACCCAGACCCGGATTTCCACCGGTCTTGAAATCGCCAGCGCCGCCGACAACGGCGCCTTGTTCGCCATCGCGGAAGGTCTCCGCGGTGAGTTGGGCATCCGGGACTCGATCGGCTCCCAGCTCAATTTCGGCCAAAGCGTCACGGGCGTCGCCCTGGCCGGCGCCGAATCCCTGTCCGACAACCTGAACATCTTCGCCGCGACCCTGACCGACCTGGGCAACGGGGGTCTGTCGACCGCCAACGCCGACCTGCTGGTCACGCGGCTGGGCGATATCGTTCTGGACTTGTCGGCGTCGATCAACAACTCCGTGTTCAACGGCATCAACCTGCTGGGCGGGACGTCGTCGGACGCCACCCAGTCGGTCACCGTGGTCGGCAATGTTGACGGCACCACCATCGTGGTCTCCGCCGGCCTGGTGGCCAGCGATTCCACCTTGGCCTTCACCCAGGCGGGCAGCGCCGACGCGGTGGGCGGTTTCACCGGCTTCAACTCGTTCCTCACCACCCTGTCGGGGGCGGTCGCCTCGTTGCGGACCGCGGTCGATACCGGGAACGTGGCATCGGCGGCGACCGCTCTGCTGGCCGGTCTGGCCGGCTTGTCGGCGGGGGATACCGCCGGGGCCGCCGCCCTGTTCTCGGACAACGATTCCAGTGCGACCGGGCAGCTGAACGCGCTTCAGCAGTTCCAGTCCGCGATCAGCGTGGTGCTGAACAATCTGGGCTCGATCGATACCCGGTTGGAAAACCAGATCGAATTCAACCAGGCCCTGGCCGACGCCACCGAAGTCGGCCTGGGGGCGTTGGTCGATGCCGATCTGGCGCGGGAAAGCGCGGAACTGCAGGCCTTGCAGATCCAGCAGCAGTTGGCGACCTCCTCCTTGGGGATCGCAAACGCGGCACCGTCGATCCTGCTGGGCCTGTTCTAAGCCCAACAGCCATCCAATCGGTGGGTTTTGGCCCCGGGGAAGAGTTCCCCGGGGTTTTTTTATTGTTTTATCTTGGCGAAAGGTCTTAAAATATTTGTAGCGTTGCCTATTCAGAGATTTCAATCTTGGGAAATATTTTAAAATTCAGTCGGGTTTTTATAAAACTCTTCCTGATTGCATGGTTTTTGCGGTCGATACCGGCTATGGTCATAGGGCCTGGAAAACCAGGTCCACCCACAGTGGTCACCCTCAGAAGGACGGTATCCAATGACCAACTCAATCAATACCAATGAAGCCGCGCTGTTGGCGCTGCAGTCCCTGACCGCGATCAACTCGGATTTGGAAAGCACCCAGACCCGGATTTCCACCGGTCTTGAAATCGCCAGCGCCGCCGACAACGGCGCCTTGTTCGCCATCGCGGAAGGTCTCCGCGGTGAGTTGGGCATCCGGGACTCGATCGGCTCCCAGCTCAATTTCGGCCAAAGCGTCACGGGCGTCGCCCTGGCCGGCGCCGAATCCCTGTCCGACAACCTGAACATCTTCGCCGCGACCCTGACCGACCTGGGCAACGGGGGTCTGTCGACCGCCAACGCCGACCTGCTGGTCACGCGGCTGGGCGATATCGTTCTGGACTTGTCGGCGTCGATCAACAACTCCGTGTTCAACGGCATCAACCTGCTGGGCGGGACGTCGTCGGACGCCACCCAGTCGGTCACCGTGGTCGGCAATGTTGACGGCACCACCATCGTGGTCTCCGCCGGCCTGGTGGCCAGCGATTCCACCTTGGCCTTCACCCAGGCGGGCAGCGCCGACGCGGTGGGCGGTTTCACCGGCTTCAACTCGTTCCTCACCACCCTGTCGGGGGCGGTCGCCTCGTTGCGGACCGCGGTCGATACCGGGAACGTGGCATCGGCGGCGACCGCTCTGCTGGCCGGTCTGGCCGGCTTGTCGGCGGGGGATACCGCCGGGGCCGCCGCCCTGTTCTCGGACAACGATTCCAGTGCGACCGGGCAGCTGAACGCGCTTCAGCAGTTCCAGTCCGCGATCAGCGTGGTGCTGAACAATCTGGGCTCGATCGATACCCGGTTGGAAAACCAGATCGAATTCAACCAGGCCCTGGCCGACGCCACCGAAGTCGGCCTGGGGGCGTTGGTCGATGCCGATCTGGCGCGGGAAAGCGCGGAACTGCAGGCCTTGCAGATCCAGCAGCAGTTGGCGACCTCCTCCTTGGGGATCGCAAACGCGTCACCGTCGATCCTGCTGGGCCTGTTCTAAGCCCAACAGCCACCCAACCGGTGGGTATCGCCCCGGGGTCTCGTCCCCGGGGCTTTTTTTGAGCGGATCGTGCCGCGATCGGCATTGACCATTTGACGCCTGCACATGTCCCGATCAGCCCATCGGCTGAATTAGAACAATTTAAGAACGTTGCGCTTGCGGCACCGGCCGGGCCGGCGATACAGTCATCCCGGCTCACAAAAGGGGGCGGAACCGGAAGGATGCCGTGGGGACGGCACCTGGCGGTGCGCCCTGGCCGGCCCGCAGACGGGCTCCGGCCCCCAGGCCCGCCCCCCCAGGGCCCATAGAGATTAGGGGTTTAGGCGTGGCGGGTGTGACGAAACCCCCGCAACGCAAAGCGGGGCGGGGCGGTGGTAA